>NZ_JBBIAA010000002.1:382339-431781 GCF_037482545.1 Pseudokineococcus basanitobsidens
CGCCGCGGCGGCGTCCTCGGGGTCTGGGACGTCCTGCCCCGGGTGGCGCCCGAGCTCGGCGAGTGGGCGCTGCTGTTCGCGGCCGGCGCCCCCCGGCGCGCCGCCGTGGAGGCGGGGCGGGCGGGGGCCGTCACCGCGCGGGACGCCGACGACCTCCTGCGCGACGCCGAGACCTTCGCCGGCGTCGTCTCCTCGGCGCTCGGTCTCGGTGCCGGTCTCGGGCTCCCGCGACCCGCGCGGCCCGTGCGGCCCGGGCGGCCGGTCCCGCCCGGACCGGCCGGTCCCGTCCCCGCGGCGCCCGCAGGAGCCGGCGCCGCGCCGGCCCCGGGGTCGTGAGCGCCGCCGGCCGCGGGCGGGCCTTCCCGCACCTGCACGTGGCGTCCGGGTACTCGATGCGGTACGGCGCCTCCAGCCCGGGTGCGCTCGTGACCCGCGCGGCCGAGCTCGACCTCGACACCCTGGCGCTCACCGACCGCGACGGTCTCTACGGCGCCGTCAAGCACGTCACGGCCTGCTCGGAGGCCGGTCTGGCCCCCGTGCTCGGCGTCGACCTCGCCGTCGAGCCGTCCGGGCTCGCGGACGGCCTGCCCGGGTGGGCCGACCCGTCCCGGGCGGTGCGCGAGCGGGCGGCGGCGGGCGGCCCGGCGCGCGGCGGCGCGGCCGTGGACCGCCGCCTGCCACGGGTCACCGTGCTGGCGCACGCGGGCGGCACCGACGCCGACGGCCGGCGCCGTCGCGGGCGCGCCCTCCTCCCGCCCGGGCGGTCCGGCGCGGGCGACGGCGAGGTGCTGGGGCCGGGCGAGGGCTGGGCGGCGCTGTGCCGGCTGGTCTCGGCGACCCACCTGCGCGGCGAGCGGGGGACCCCCGTGACGACCGCCGACCTCGTGGCCGAGCACGCGGTGGGCGCCCGCACGGGCGCCCCCGCGCTCACGGTGCTGCTCGGGCCGGGCTCCGAGCTCGGCCGGGCCGTCCTGGCCCGGCGCGACGACCTCGCCCGGGCCGTCCTCGCCCACTGGTACGACCTCCTGCCGCTCGGGTCGCTCGCCGTCGAGGTGGTCTGCCACGCCGGCCCGCCCGGCAGCCCCGCGAGCGCCTCGCACGCCGGGCGGATGCTGGCGCTGGCGCGCAGCGCGGGGCTGCCCGCGGTGCTCACCGGCGCCGTCCGGTACGCCCGCCCCGAGGGCGCGCGCACGGCCGACGTCCTCGACGCGACCCGGCGCCTCGTCCCGCTGGACCTGCGGCACCTCGACCGCACGAGCTCGCGCGGCCACCTCGCCGGCACGCCGGAGATGCGCGCGGTCGCCGCGGAGGTCGAGTCCGCCGCGGGCGCCGCCGGCACGGGGACGGGGGCGGGGCTCCTGCGCGACACCGAGGCGGTCGCGGGGCGCTGCCGCCTCGACCCGGCGGCCGACCTCGGCATCGGCCGGGTGCACCTGCCCGAGGCGTCGGTCCTCGGGGTGGACGGCGACCTCGACGCCGCGCTGCGCGCGCGGTGCGAGGGCGCCGTCGGCACCCGCTACCCGGGGGCTCCCGAGGCGCTGCGCCGCCGTGTCGAGGCGCGGCTGGAGGAGGAGCTGTCCGTCATCCGCCGGCTGGGGTACCCCTCGTACTTCCTCACGGTGGCGCAGGTGTGCGACGAGGTCCGCGCGCTCGGGGTCCGCGTCGCCGCGCGGGGGTCCGGCGCGGGCAGCCTCGTCAACCACCTGCTCGGGATCTCCGGGGTGGAGCCGCTGTCCCAGGGGCTGCTCATGGAGCGCTTCTGCACCGTCGAGCGCGCCCAGCTGCCGGACATCGACGTCGACGTCGAGTCCGCGCGCCGGGAGGAGGTGTACGCGCGCGTCGTCGAGCGCTTCGGCGGCGAGCGGGTCAGCGCCGTCTCGATGATGGACACCTACCGGGTGCGCCACGCCGTGCGCGACGTCGGCGCGGCGCTCGGCATGCCGCCCGCCGAGGTGGGCGCCATCGCGACGGCCTTCCCCCACGTGCGGGCCCGTGACGCCCGGGCGGCGGTCGCCGAGCTCCCCGAGCTGCGGGCCTCCGGGCTGGGCCACGAGCGGCTGTCCCTGCTGCTCGACCTCGTGGAGGACCTCGACGCCCTGCCCCGGCACGTGGCCCTGCACCCCTGCGGCGTGCTGCTGTCCGACGCCGGCCTGGGCGACCGCACGCCCGTCGAGGCCAGCTGGGCGGGCTTCCCGATGAGCCAGCTCGACAAGGACGACGTCGAGGTGCTCGGCCTGCTCAAGCTCGACGTCCTCGGCATCCGGATGCAGTCGGCCATGGCCCACGCGCTCGACGAGGTCGAGCGCGTGGACGGCCCCGGGGCCGCGGCGGCCAGCGGGCACGCCCCCGGTGCGCCCTACCTCGACGCCGCCACCGGGCGCCTCGACCTCGACGCGGTGCCGCTGGACGACGAGGCGACCTACCGGCTCGTGCGCTCGACCCGCACGCTCGGCTGCTTCCAGATCGAGTCGCCCGGCCAGCGCGAGCTCGTGGGGCGCTTCGCGCCGCAGGACTTCGCCGACCTCGTCACCGACATCTCGTTGTTCCGCCCCGGGCCGGTGAAGTCGGACATGATCACGCCCTTCCTGCGCGCCCGGCAGGGGTGGGCGCGCCCGCAGCGGGTGCACCCCCTCGTCGACCCGGCGCTGGAGGAGACGTGCGGCGTCGTCGTCTTCCACGAGCAGGTGATCCGGCTCGTGGCCTCGACGGCGGGTGTCGACCTCGCGGAGGCCGACGAGGTGCGCCGCCGCCTGGGCACCCGCGAGGGCCAGGCCGAGGTGCGCGAGCAGTGGTTCCCCCTCGCCGCCGCGCGGGGCCTGACCGGCGCCGACGCCGAGCGGGTGTGGGAGGTGCTGGCCGCCTTCGCCTCCTTCGGGTTCTGCAAGGCCCACGCCGCCGCCTTCGCCCTGCCGACGTACCAGTCGGCCTGGCTCAAGACCCACCACCCGGCGGCCTTCCTCGCGGGCGTCCTCACCCACGACCCCGGCATGTACCCCAAGCGCCTCGTCCTCGACGACGCCCGCAACCTCGGCATCGCCGTCCTCGGGCTCGACGTCAACGCCTCCGACGCGGTCTACCGGGTCGAGCGCGTCGAGGTGGTCCCCGAGGACCGGGGCGGCCCGGCGCGTCCCGGCGTGCCGGGCGGCAGCAGACCGCACCTGCGGCACCGGTCGGACCACCGGCCGGGACCGGGGGAGCCGGCGGGAGAGGGGGCGGGGGACGGTGACGGGGCACCGGTGCCGGGCCGCGGCGGCGAGCCTCCGTGGCGCGGGGCCGCGCTGCGCACCGACGCCGCCGTCCCGGACGGGCGGGGGTACGGCATCCGGCTGGCGCTCACCGACGTCGCGGGCATCAGCGAGGCGGAGGTGGCGCGCGTCGTCGCCGGGCGGCCGTACGCCTCGCTGGCCGACCTGTGGCAGCGGGCGCGACCCAGCCGTCCCGTGGCCGAGCGCCTCGTCCTGGCCGGGGCGCTGGACTCCGTGCACGGGATCGGGGTCCTCGGGGGAGGGGGACGCGCCACCGGGACGCCCGTCCGCCGGCGCGGTGCGCTCACCCGGCGCGACCTGCTGCTGCAGCTGGGGGACCTGGACCGGTGGGCGCGCGGGCTCGACCGACGCCCGCGGGGGACGCGCCGCCGCGGCACCGGTCGCGCGTCGGCCCCCGCCCCGGCAGACGTCCCACCCGCCACCGGGTCCCTCAGCGGGTCCCTCAGCGGGTCCCTCGCCGGGTCCCTCACCGGGGCCCGGCCCGGCCCCGACGTCGCGGCGGCCGCGGCGCGGCAGTCCCGGGCGTCGGCCCCGGTGGCCGCCGCCGACCGCCTCGAGGTCCAGCTGGCGCTCGACGTCGGCGGGCCCGGGGACGCGCCGCCCTCCGGGCTGCCGGAGATGACGGGGGCGGAGCGGGTCCGGGCGGAGCTGGAGGTGCTCGGGCTCGACGCGAGCGCGCACGTCCTGGACTTCTACGCGCCGCTGCTGCGGGCGTTGGGCACGACGGGCTCGCAGCAGCTGGCCTCGAGGCGCTCGCGCAGCGAGCTGCTCGTGGCCGGGGTCAAGGTCGCCACGCAGACGCCGCCCATCCGCTCGGGTCGTCGGGTCGTCTTCCTCACGCTCGACGACTCGACGGGACCGGTCGACGCGACCTTCTTCGAGGACGTCCAGGGCCCGTACGCCGCCACGGTCTTCGGCTCGTGGCTGCTCCTCGTGCGCGGGGAGCTGCGCCGTACCGGCCCGCGCGGGGTCTCGCTGCGCGCGACGGGGGCGTGGGACCTGCCGGCGCTGCAGCAGGTGTGGACCCGCGGGTGCGCCGACGGCGGCGCCGCGGGGGGCCGCGAGGCGCTGCGGCGCGCCCTGGCGAGCGGTGCCCCGGCGGCCGGGGAGAGCGGCTACGACGAGGCGGCCGTGGCGGGGGCGGCCGGGTCGCGGGCGCTGCGCCCGGTGCCCGTCCGGGGCGTCGACCTCGTGCCGGCCGCGCGGTGGGCCGCGGTCGAGCAGCGCACCGGTCGGACCGTCGGGACCGGGCGCGACGACGGCGCGATCCGGGACGACGGCCCCAGCCGGGCCGCCGGGGCGGAGGCCGAGCGCCGGGCCGCCGCGGCGCACCGGCGCGCCATCGCCGTGGCCGCCCGCTCGGCGGCGGCCGCCGCTGCGGTGGAGGAGGCCCAGGAGACTGCCCGGGAGATGGCCCAGGAGATGACCCAGGAGATCACCCGGGGGATGACCGGGGGCGGGGCGGCCGGGCAGGTGAGGCAGGAGCGCGCGGCGGCGGCCCGGCCGGGAGCACGCCGGGCAGGTCCCCTCTCCGCGACGGCACGGCCGGTCGCCGGGGGGCCCGACGGGTCCGGGCGCACCCGTCGCGTGCTGGTGCACGCGAGCGGCTTCCGGCAGTCGCCGTACAGCGACGTCCGGGCGCCGGGCGGGGACGTCCGGGACACCAGGGGCATGGCCCGCGGTGGGAGCCCGGTGCAGGACCCGGCGGTGCAGGACCCGGCGGTGCGGGACCCGGCGGTGCGGGACCCGGCCGACGCGGGGGCGGTACCGGGCGCGGGGGCCGGCCCGGGCCCGGGCCGGGGGGCGGCAGGGGCACCGCGCAAGCTGTGGCACTCCAGCGCGGGGAGCTCGGGGCGGTGACGGGCGGGGCGACGACCCGACCACCGTCGGAGCGCTTCCCGACGGTGCGGTGCGCCGTGACGCCGTCACTAGGGTGGGTCGGGCGGTGCGGAGACCCTCGACGGGGACGGACGGCCGCGGTGCACGAGCGGTGCCCGGTCGGGGGCGGCCCGCCCGCAGAGGAGACCGCCCGTGGAGCGGCACGACAGGAAGGGGTCCCCGTGCCCGAGGAGCCCGTGCCCGAGACTGCTGCGGCCGGTGTGACTGCGGCCGGTGCGACTGCGCCCGAGGACGGCGGGCCCAGGTCCTCGAGCGCCTCCGGGACCGACGCCGGGCCGGCGAGGACCGAGCCGCGGGGCGGGTCGCGGACGCCTCCCGCCCTGCTCGACGGCGTCGTCGCCCTCGCGGCGGCGGCCGCAGGTCCTGCCCGAGCGGGAGCCCGGGGCGACGGGGTGCCGCCCGTCCGGGTCCTGGACCTGGGCGGCGGCACGGGCGGGCTCGCCGTCGAGCTCGCCTCCCGCGGGCACGACGTCGTCGTGGTGGACCCGAGCCCGGACGCGCTCGCGGCGCTGGCCCGCCGCGCCGACGAGGTCGGCGTCGCGCAGCGGCTCACCGGCGTCCAGGGCGACGCCGAGGACCTGTCGGCCCACGTCGCCGACGCCAGCGTCGACGTCCTGCTCGCGCACGGCGTCCTCGAGGTGGTCGAGGACCCGCGGGCCGCCCTCGCGGCGTGCCGCCGGGCCCTGCGGCCGACCGGCCGTCTCAGCGTCCTCGTCGCCGGCCGGGGCGCCGCCGTCCTCGCCCGTGTCGGCTCGGGCCACCTGCGCCAGGCCCGGGCCCTCCAGCAGGACCCGGACGGGCGCTGGGGCCCGGGGGACCCGCTCCTGCGCCGCTTCGACGTCGAGGGCGCCAGGTCCCTGCTGGCCGCGACCGGCTTCGGGGTGCTGCGGACGCAGGGCGTGGGCGTCTTCCGCGCCGTCACGCCCCGCAGCGCCGCGGACCCCGCCGCCGCGCAGGCCCTGGAGGAGCTGGAGCGTGCGGCCAGCGCCGACCCGGCCCTGCTCGGGGTCGCCGCCGCGATCCACCTGCACGCCGCCCCCGTCTAGAGCCCCCCGTCCAGAGCCCCCCGTCCAGAGCCCCCCGTCCAGAGCCCCGACCCGGGCCCGGACCGGGGGACGCGCGGCGCCGACCCACCGACCTGCCACCACGCCGACACCTGCCACCCCGCCGCTCCGGACCGTCCGAGGAGGTCGCCCCGTGGGTCGCTCCCAGCTCGACCGCTCGCAGCCGGGCTCACCGGTCGCGGGCGGCCCCGCCGCCGGAGCCGTCGGGCCCGACGCGGACGACACCGGCTGCACGGTCCTCCACGTCGACATGGACGCCTTCTACGCCTCCGTGTCGCTCCTGGAGCACCCCGAGCTCGTCGGGCGGCCGGTCGTCGTCGGCGGCGCGGGAGGGCGGGGCGTCGTGCTGTCCGCGACCTACGAGGCCAGGGCGCTGGGCGTGCACTCCGCGATGCCGATGAGCCGGGCCCGGCGGCTGGCGCCGCACGCCGTCGTGCTGCCGCCGCAGCACCACCGCTACGCCGAGGTCTCGGCCGGCGTCATGGAGGTCTTCCGGTCGGTCACGCCCGCCGTGGAGCCGCTGAGCCTCGACGAGGCCTTCCTCGACGTGGGCGGGGCGCTGCGCCGGCTCGGGAGCCCCCGTGCCATCGCCCGGGAGGTCCGCCGTCGCGTGGAGGACGAGCAGGGCGTGACGTGCTCGGTGGGCGTCGCGTCGACGAAGTTCGTCGCCAAGCTCGCGTCGTCGCGCTGCAAGCCCGACGGCCTGCTCGTCGTCCCGGCGGACCGCGTCGTCGACTACCTGCACCCCCTGCCCGTCTCGGCGCTGTGGGGGGTGGGGGAGAGGACGGCCGAGCACCTGCAGCGCCTCGGTCTGCGGACGGTCGGGGACCTCGCCCACACGCCGCGGGCCACGCTCGTGCGCGCCCTGGGGGCTGCCTCCGGCGCGCACCTCGCCGAGCTCGCCTGGGGGCGTGACCCGCGTCCCGTCGTCGCGCACGCGCGGGAGAAGAGCATCGGCGCCGAGGAGACCTTCTCCTCGGACGTCGACGACGAGACCGTCGTCCTGCGCGAGCTGCTCCGCCTGTCCGGCCTCACCGCGGCCCGGCTGCGCGCCGCGGGGACCGTCGGCCGCACCGTGGTCCTCAAGGTGCGCTTCGCCGACTTCACGACCATCACCCGCTCGCGCACCCTCGAGGAGGGCACCGACGTCAGCCGGGACGTCTACGCCGCCGCCCGGCGGCTCTGGGACGGCCTGCGGCTGGACCGGGCGCGGATCCGGCTCGTCGGGGTGCGGGTCGAGGGGCTCTCCCCCGCGGAGGCGGCGCACCGGCAGATGCGCCTCGACGAGCGGGACCGGGGGTGGCGCGACGCCGACCGCGCCGCGGACCGGGCCGCCGCCCGCTTCGGCGCCAGCAGCATCACCTCCGCCAGCCTCCTGCGCGGGGGCCGGGGCGACCCGGGGAGCGGCCCCGCGTGAGCGGTGGTGCCGCCGCGGCACGGGGGGCACCGGAGGGCACGGGAGCACGGCCGGGCGCCCGCTCCGCCGGGCCCCCGACGACACCGCGGGCGTTCTCCGACGAGCCCCCGGGGCCGGTCGGCAGCGGCCTCGTGAGAGGCGCGGGACTCGCCGGTGCTCGATCGGACGGTCCCGGGGGCGGACGTGGTACACCTGGCTTTCCCCAGCGCCGAGCGCGACCTATCCTTCCCACGGGTGCGTCGCTCTCGCGACAGCGCCGTCTTCACCGGGGAGGTCCTGTGCCGCTGTCCGAGCACGAGCAGCGCCTGCTCTCGCAGATGGAGCAGCAGCTCCTCAACGACGACCCGAAGTTCGCGTCGGCGATGAAGGGCTCCGCGCGCCGCGGCGGCTCGGCCGGCCGGCTCCTCCTGGGAGGAGCGGGGATCCTCGTCGGGCTCCTGCTCCTCGTCGTCGGCGTCGCCACCCAGCTGACGGTCGTCGGCGTCCTGGCGTTCGTCCTGATGCTCGGCGGTGCGGCGTGGGCGATCTCCACCCCCCGCCGACCCTCCGGCCCCGGCCCGCGCGGAGCGGTCCGCACGGACGGGTCCACCGGACCCGCGCCGGGGCAGGGTCGCAGCACCGCCCCCGGGCCCGGACGAGGCGCACGCCGCTCCCGTCCCGCGCGAGGGTCGTCGTCCTTCATGGAGCGCATGGAGGAGCGGTGGCAGAAGCGGCGCGACGAGGGCGGCGGCGGCCGCTGACCTCGGCGGACGCCGCGCGTCGGGGCGGGCCCCGGGAGTCGTGCCCGTCCTGACGCCCCGCCGACGTCCCCACGGTGGCCCACCCCGGTGACCGACGAGCTCGTGACCCGGCCACCTGCCGCCCGCCACCCGTCCCCTCCCGAGCCGCTCCGCCCGTCGCTGCCGACGACCTCCCGGACCGGACCAGCGGCGAGGACGCGCGGACGCCTACGAGACCCCCGCCCACCGGTGGGGGTCTCGTGCTGCGAGGACCGCCGCCCCGGGCGCGACGAGGCAGGGCCGGGACGAGGCAGGGCCGGGACGAGGCAGGGCCGGGACGAGTCGGGGCCGGGACGAGTCGGGACCGGGACGAGTCGGCGGCCGGGACGAGGAGAGACCCCTCCACCGGGCCCGACGCCTGCGGTCGTGGTCGGCCGGCGTCCACGTGGAACGGCCCGCCCGGACGCGTGTCCCCGGGAGCGCTGGTCGGCCGGCCACCGAGGACGTCTGGTGGACCGGTCAGCGACCGCCGCGGAGCCGGGCCAGCGGCAGCCAGCGGGCGCGCCAGCGCCGGCGACGGGACGTCGTCGCCGCGACCGCGGCCAGCACCGCGTCGACGTCGTCCCGGTAGCCGCGAGAGGCCGCCGGGGATCCGACCTCACCCTCGACCTCACCCTCGACCTGAGGTCGAGACCACGCCGTGGTGCCCCCGCTCGGGCGGCGGACGCCGGCGCCGGTCGGGACGAGCGCGTAACGGGCGGCCTCCTGGTCGGCCCTCAGCCGCCCGACCCGGGCGGGCAGGTCGTCCCCACCGCCCCCGTGGTGCCGACCCCCTGAGTCCCGCCCTCGCCCCGGCAGCGGGTGCTGGCCGCCCGCCACGAGCGCGAGCAGACGCGCCTCCTCCGATCGTGGCGTCGCCCCGACGGGGGGCGAGGACCCGAGGTCGACGAGGCCCCGTCGCAGGTCGTCCTCGGCGCGGTCGACGAGGGCGGCGGGGTCGCCGCCCTCGGCCGCCCGCCCCGCCCGCCGCCACCGCCGGCGACGCAGCAGCGCGGCGAGGCCTGCCGGTGACAGCAGGAGCACGACGACGGCGACGCCCACGGCCACGGGCAGCAGCGCCCGCCGTGCGTCGGCGCCCGTGCCGGTGCTCGAGCCGCTGCTGCCCGCGCCCTGCGTCGGTGCGGGCGACGCCCCGGTGGCCGAGGGGGCGGGCGTCGGTGCGGGCGCCGGCTGCGGCTCCTGGGCGTCCTCCTGCTGCGCGGCGACGGCGGCGTCCGCGGCCGCCACGCCGGTCCAGGGCGGCGCCTCGCCCGTGCGGACGCCGGGCGTGGGCTCGAAACGGAGCCAGCCCGTGCCCGCGACGTACACCTCCGGCCACGCGTGCGCGTCGCTGAACCGGACGACGTAGCTGCCGTCGGCCTGCCGCTGCCCCGGCAGGAAGCCCACGGAGACCCGCGCCGGCAGGCCGAGCGACCGGGCCATCAGCGCCATCGCCGAGGCGAAGTGGACGCAGTAGCCCGACCGCCGGTCGAGGAACGCCGCGACGGAGCCGGCTCCGGTGCCGCCGGGCGCCTCCTCGCTGTAGGAGAAGCCCCCGTCGTCGCGGAAGAACGCCTGCAGCCGGGTGGCCTGCTGCAGCGGCACGCCGTCGCCGGCCACCTCGGCCGCGAGGTCGGCGATCTGCGGGGGGAGGTCGTCCGGCAGCTCCGTCCACGTCGTGCGCACGGTCGGGGGCACGGCGCTGCCCCCGACGAGGTCCTCCTCGCGCGGAGCCAGGCGCAGCGCGTCGACCCGGTAGGTCTGCCCCTCGGTCGTCGTCGTCGGCCCCTCGCCGACGAGGTCCAGGGTGCCGGGGCGCACGAGCCAGCCGTCCCCCACGTCCACCGACGTCGCGGGGTAGGGGGCGGGCAGGTACTCCTGGCGCAGCCCCTCGACCGACACGGACAGCTCCTGCTGCTCCGCCGTCCCCGCCGCCAGCGCCGCGTCGACGTCGAGCCCGATCGGTTCCGGCAGGACGCCCCCCCGGTCCAGCGGCACCGCGGCCGCGTCCTCCTCGCGGGGGCGCCACATCTCGCCGTCGAAGGCGTCCACCGTCACGAGCCGCAGCGGCTCGGTGGCGGGTGCGCCGTCGGCGAGGCGGTAGGTCAGCGCAGCGGCGTCGGAGCGTTCGTCGAGGTCCTGCGCGAGGTCGAGGAGCGGGTCCACGCGGCCGGTGCCGCTGCCGTCCCCGGTCGAGCCGCCCCCGACGCCCTGGAGCGCGAGCAGGCCCGTCCCCTGCCACGGCCCGACGGCCGGCACCACCAGCGCCGCGGCCAGCGCCGCCGCGACGACGACGGCGACGGCGCCCCACGTCCCGTCGCCCCGGGCGACGGGCCCCCCGCCGCGGCGCCAGCGCGTCGCCGTGCGCCCCCAGCGGGGCGTCGCCCAGCGGCTGTCGGCCCTCAGCAGCAGCAGGTAGGGGAGGACCGCGACGACGAAGAGGACGGGCGGCAGGCCCCCGCGCAGCAGGGCCCCGGCGGCGACGACGACCGCGAGGAGGGGCAGGCCGGCGAGCGCGGCCCGGCGCAGCCGCACGGCGAGGAGGTCGACGGCGACCGCGACCGCCGCGGTCGCGCCGACGACGACGAGCCGGAGCCCGGCGGGGTCGGGCACGGGCGGCAGGGACGTCCGGATCACGGCCCGGCCGTCCTCGAGCAGCCGGGCCACGGCGTCGACGGCGTCCGGTCCGGGCAGGACCCCGAGCACCGCGCTGCCGGGCAGGTAGAGCGCCGTCAGCGTGCACACCGCGACGAGGAGCTGGCCCGCGGCTCGCAGCGCCACCGAGGGCGTCAGCGCGTCCAGCGCCGCACCCGCGAGACCGACGAGGACGACGACCACGACGGCGTCGACGAACCAGCCCGGGCCCTCGACGAGCGGCAGGAGGGTGGTGACGGCGGCCAGGACGGCCAGCGCGGCGAGAGCCCTCGGCGCGGCCGTCGCGAGGCGGGCCTGGGCCGGCTCCGACCTCGGGCGCCCCGCCGCCCGGGTCCCACGCGCGTCGGCGCGCCGGCGCCCGCTCACGCCGGGCTCCCCGCCGGCGCCTGCGCCCCGGGCTGCGGTCCGGGGTGGGCGCCCGCGCGACCGGCGGCGGCGGGGGCGGAGGGCGACGGGGCTCGCCGCGACGGTGCCGCCGCCCGCACGGCGCGCGACCACGCCGCGCCCAGGGCCGCCTGCGCGCCGCCGTCCGTGTCGCCGTCGCGCCCCCGGTCGGGGGCCCGGTCGGGGGCCCGGTCGAGGGCATGGTGCGGGGCGTGGTCCGGGGCGTCGTCACCCGCACCGCCGACCCGTAGACCGGCCGCTCCCCAGCCGGCGCCGGCGAGCGCCGACAGCGCGGCGCCGACCTCGGCGTCGTCGTCCCCGTCCTCCCGGCCGACGACCAGCGCGACCGAGCGGGCGGCCCGTCGGCCCGAGGTGGCCGCGAGCAGGGCGGGCACGGCCCGCGGACCCACGACGGCCACGACGGCGTCCTCCCGGCGGCCGCCGAGCCGGCGCAGGGCGGCGTCGAGGGCGCCCGCGCCCCCGCCGCGGTCGCCCGCCGGCTCCGACGGCTCCGCGGTCGTGGGTGCCACCGCGGCCAGCCTCTCCAGCCGGGCGCCGCGACCACGGCCCCCCTCTCGGCCCGCGTCCGCGGGCGAGCCCGTCAGCAGGCGCACGGCGACGTCGTCGAGCGCCAGCCGCTCCGCGGCCGAGGCCGCCGCGGTGACCGCCAGCTCGAAGGCGTCGTGGCCCGCGCCGTCGTCCGGGCCGGACACCTCGCCGGCGCCCAGGTCGAGCAGGACCGAGGCCGACGCGCGACGCGGGCGCTCGTCGCGCCGGACCATCAGCTCGCCCTGGCGTGCGCTCGTGCGCCAGTGGACCCGCCGGCGGTCGTCCCCCGCCCGGTACTCCCGCGGCACCACGTCGTCCTCGCCCGTCCCGGGGTCCGACGCCGTGGCGCCGCCCGCGCCGCCGTGCAGGCGCAGCGGCGGCAGGTGGACGGTCGCCGGCACGACGACGAGCGGGTCGGTGGCGCGCGTGGACACGGGCAGCTCCACGAGCCCGAGGGGGTCGCGGGAGACCAGGCGCAGCGGGCCGACGCGGTGCACGCCGCGGACGTCGGCCCGCAGGGCGTAGCGCACCGACGCGGAGGTGCCGGCCGGCAGCCGGTCGACGACGAAGCGGGGCGCGGCCCGCAGCGCCGGCGGCACCAGGTCCTCGGCGAGCAGCGCACCGCGCCCGCGCCCGCGCCCGTGCAGGTCCAGGCGCACGGAGACGGGGTCGCCGACCGCGACCACCTCGGGGGAGACCGTGCGCTCGACGACGAGGGAGGGGCGCGGCACCCGGGCGACGACCCAGCCGCCGAGCGGCAGCGCCACGAGCAGCAGCCCCAGCCTCAGGAGGTCGCGGTGCGACAGCACGACCCCGACGACCACGGCGGCGACGCCGAGCACCGCGAGGGCGCGCCCCCGCGCGGTCAGCGCCCCGGCGCCCCGGCGCCACGCGCTGACCGCCCGTGCGCGGACGCCCCGGCCGGACCGCACCGCCCCACCCGCCGCCGGGCTCAGCGGTCCTCGCCGCGCAGCGGCGTCGAGGCCAGGACGTCCTGCACGACCGCGGAGGCCGCGCGCTCGTCCGCCAGCACGTCGACCCGGTCGCTCGTGACGAGCCGGTGCGCGAGGACGGGCCCGCACAGGGCCTGGACGTCGTCGGGGAGCACGTGCGGGCGTCCGTCCACCAGCGCCCGGGCGCGGGCGGCGCCCAGCAGGTGCAGCGCCGCCCGCGGCGACGCCCCGAGCAGGACCGCGGGGTGCCGACGGGTGGCGCCGACGAGGTCCACGACGTAGCGCACGAGCGCCGGGGCGGCGTGCACGCGCGACGAGAGGTCGACGAGCCGGCGCACGTCGTCCGCGCCGGCCACCGGGCGGACGGCGGCGAGCGGGTCGCGCGAGGCGCCGCCGGCGCGCGCGACGAGGACGCCCACCTCGTCCTCGGGCGCGGGGTAGCCCACGGACAGCCGGGTGGTGAAGCGGTCCCGCTGCGCCTCGGGCAGGGGGTAGGTGCCCTCCATGTCCCCGGGGTTCTGCGTGGCCACGACGAAGAAGGGGTCCGGCAGCAGGTGCGTCGTGCCGTCCACCGTGACCTGGCCCTCCGCCATGCACTCCAGCAGGGCGGACTGGGTCTTCGGGGACGCGCGGTTGATCTCGTCGGCGACCACGAGGCCGGCGAAGACGGCGCCCGGGGTGAAGCTGAACCGCCGCTCCGAGGGGTCCCAGATGCTCACGCCCGTGACGTCGCTGGGCAGCAGGTCGGGCGTGAACTGGATCCGCCGCATCGTGAGGTCCACGGCGCGCGCCAGGGCGGAGGCGAGGACCGTCTTCCCCACGCCGGGGACGTCCTCGACGAGCAGGTGCCCCCCCGCCACGAGCGTCGTCACCGCGGTGCGGACGACCTCGTCCTTGCCCCGCACGACCGACCGCACCGCGTCGACCACGGCGCCGGCCGTCCGGCCCGCCTCCTCGGCCTCCGCCGGCGACGGGGGCTCGGGCGGGGCGAGGGGGGACCCGTCGGGGCCGGGACCGCGTCGCTGCGGTCCGGCACCGCCCGCGGCGGGTGGCGCGGTCGTCGACGTCACTCACGAACCGTACGTGAGCGACCCGCGGCCCACGAGGGCGTGCCCGCGCCGCCACCCGACCGGGGTCCTCCACCGCACGCCAGGCGGCGCCCACCCCGCACCCGACCCGCGGCCCGCCGCGGGCGGGGGACGAGCGCCGCCGGTGGTCGCCCGGCCCCACGGCCCTCCACGGGTCGCCCCACCTCCCTCCACCGGCCGCCCCACCACCCTCCACCGGCCGCCCCACCACCCTCCACCGGCCGCCCCGTGACCCGTGCGGACGCCGTCACGGCGGGTCCCAGGGCTCGTGCGGGCCGGTGCGGGGCGAGGGTCGGGTCGTCCGTCCTCCACCGCCCCCCACCGTCACCCGGGTGACCGGTTGACGCGCTGACCTGGGACGACGCCCGACGGGCTGCTCCACCCGGGTGACCGTCCGGGGCTCTGCGTCGTTGACGGTGGAGCGAAGTGGAGTACGGTGGGGCCCGTCGGAGCGGAGAGGTCGCCGACTCGCCCTCCCACCCCCGCCGACACGGGGGAGGGGGTGGGTCCGGGGCCTCGCAGGGGAGGAGCGGCCGGTGTTCCTCGGCACGCACTCGCCCCGCCTCGACGACAAGGGCCGGCTCATCCTCCCCGCGAGGTTCCGGGACGAGCTGGCCGCCGGCCTGGTGGTCACGAAGGGGCAGGAGCGCTGCCTCTACGTGTTCCCGGAGCGGGCGTTCGAGGAGCTGCACGAGCAGCTCCGCCAGGCGCCCGTGACGAGCAAGCAGGCCCGGGACTACGCGCGCGTCCTGCTCGCCGGGGCGTTCGACCAGGTCCCGGACCGCCAGGGGCGCATCACGGTGCCCCAGCAGCTGCGGACGTACGCCGCCCTCGACCGCGACGTCGTCGTGATCGGGGCCGGCACGCGCCTGGAGGTCTGGGACGCCGGCGCCTGGGACTCCTACCTCGAGGAGCAGGAGCCGTCCTTCGCCAGCACGGCGGAGGAGGTGGTCCCCGGTCTCTTCTGAGGCGCTCCGGCGGGAGGGGTCGAAGCCTCTGCCGTCACAGGAGTCACATCCGCCACATCCGCCCCGGCGCTCCTCCCGGGGCGCCCACGACGCGCCGCGCGCCTCCCCGCCCGGCACGGGCCCGACCCGCACGATCGTCAGCGCAGCGTCACGGCGCGGCACGTCCGGTCACTTGCGTCACAGACGTCACACGCACCTCGGCAGCACCGCACCACCCGGCGCCCGGTCCGGCCTCCAGCCGCCCCTGCCGCCCGGTACCTGGCGCACTTCCCCGGCGCCAGGCACCGGACCGGCCGGAGCGGATGGGGACCAGTCCCGGCGGCGGGGCCGCGGTGGGCCACCAGGACGACCGGCACGACCAGCACGACCAGCCAGCAGGACGACGCGGCCCGGCCGCGGGGGAGGAGGGGGCATGGACGCCGAGCCGGACGACCCCACGACCCCCGGGCGCGAGCCGCGCGGCGAGCAGCGCCACGTCCCCGTCCTGCTCGAGCGGTGCGTCGACCTCCTGGAGCCGGCGCTGCGGGAGCCCGGGTCCGTGGTCGTCGACGCCACGCTCGGGCTCGGGGGGCACGCCGAGGCGCTGCTGGAGCGCTGCCCCGGGGTCCGCCTCGTCGGTCTCGACCGCGACCCGCAGGCGCTCGCGGAGGCGTCCGCACGGCTCGCCCCGCACGCCGACCGGGTGGACCTGGTCCGGACCGTCTTCGACGGCCTGGTGCCCGCGCTCGCCGACCTCGGCGTCGAGCGGGTCCAGGGGGTGCTGTTCGACCTCGGCGTCTCGTCGCTGCAGCTCGACGAGGTGGGGCGGGGCTTCTCCTACGCCCGGGACGCGCCGCTGGACATGCGCATGGACGGCACCGAGGGGACGACGGCGGCCGAGGTGCTGGCCACCTACTCCGCGGCGGACCTCGCCCGGGTGCTGCGCGACTTCGGCGAGGAGCGCTTCGCGCGCCGGATCGCCGACCGCGTCGTCGCCGCCCGCGGCCGCGAGCCCCTGCGGACGACGCAGCAGCTCGTGGACCTCGTCCGCGACGCCGTCCCGGCGGCGACCCGCCGCACCGGGGGCAACCCCGCCAAGCGGACCTTCCAGGCCCTGCGGGTCGAGGTCAACGGCGAGCTCGAGGCGCTGCGCGCGGCCCTGCCCGCCGCGGTCGACGCGCTCGCCGTCGGCGGGCGCGTCGTCGTCATGAGCTACCAGTCGCTCGAGGACCGCATCGCCAAGCAGGTGCTCGCCGCCGGCGCGGCCAGCACGTCACCGCCCGACCTCCCGGTCGAGCTGCCCGAGCACGCGCCCCTCCTGCGCCTGCTCACCCGCGGCGCCGAGACGGCGCCCGAGACCGAGACCGCCCGCAACCCCCGAGCCGCCTCCGTGCGGCTGCGCGCCGCGGTGCGCGTGCGCGGGGGCAGCCTCCGAAGGAGCGCCGCATGAGCGCCGCCCGCGCCGCCGCCACCGCCCCCGCCCGGCCGCTGGGCCGAGGGCGCCCCGGTCGTCCGGGCCTGCGGGCGCGCACGGCGAGCACCCGACCGGCCACCCGGCCCCTGCCGCGAGCGGCGACCGTCGCGGCGTCGGCCGCGGCGGTCCCGGCGCCGGTGCGCCCGGCGCGCGAGCCCCGCGTCCGTCTCGTGCCCCCGCCGGCGTCCTCCCGTCGGCGGGTCCCCTTCGGGGTGCTCTGCGGGGTCGTGGTCCTCGCCGCCCTGCTCGCGGTCCTCGCGCTCAACATCTCGCTCTCCCGCGGCGCCTACCACCTGCACGAGGTCCAGGCGCAGCAGCAGGACGCGGCCGAGCGCCGCCAGGCCCTCGCCGAGCAGCTGGAGCGGACGGCGTCGCCCGAGGAGCTCGGCCGCCGCGCCGCGGACCTCGGGATGGTCGAGGCGGGCGCCCCCGCCTTCGTCGAGCTGCCGGACGGACGCGTCACGGGAGAGCCGGAGCCCGCCCCGACACCGACCGCGGCGCCCGACGACACCGCCGCCGACGCCTCCACCGACACCGCCGACACCACCGACACCGCCGGCACCGCCCCCGCCGCCGACACCGCCGAGGAGAGCGCGGACTGATGCCCCCCGCACCGCACCACCGCCCCGCCCGCCGGGTGGACGCACGACCGCTCGTGCGGCCGGAGCGCCGCGCCCGGCTCCTGCTGGCCCTCGTGCTCGCCGTGCTCGTCGTCTTCGCCGGCCGCCTCGTGCAGGTCCAGGCCGTCGATGCCCGCGCCGTCGCCGACCAGGCCCTGGCGGACCGCATGGGTCTGGAGCAGGTCCTGCTGGCCCCGCGCGGGGAGATCCTCGACGCGGACGGCGACGTGCTCGCGACCAGCGTCGAGCGCCGCGACGTCGTCGCGGACCCCGTCATCGTGGGGGAGTACTCGCGCACCGGGGACGACGGCGAGGTGGTGTCCTCGGGCGTCGACGGCGCCGTCGACGACCTCGCCGGGCTCCTCGACCTCGACCCGGCCGACGTCCGGTCGGCGCTGACCCGCGAGGGCACGCGGTGGAGCGTCGTCACCAAGGGCATCACCCCGGAGCTGTGGGCCCGCGTCGACGCGCTCGGCGTCCCCGGGATCACCTCCGAGCAGCGGTGGGCGCGCGAGTACCCGGGCGGCCCGCTCGCGGGGAACGTGCTCGGGTACACCGGGTACTCGGCCTCGGGCGACGACGAGGACGCCGGCCTCGGCGGCGTCGAGGCCGTCATGGACGACGAGCTCGCGGGGACGGACGGCAGCCAGCGCGTCGAGCGGGGCCGCATGGGCCAGGCCATCCCCATGGGGGAGAACGACCGGGTCGACCCCGTCCCCGGCGAGGACGTCCGGCTGACGATCGACCGCGACCTGCAGTGGACCGCGCAGGAGCGCGCCTCCGCCATGCGCGAGGAGGCGGACGCGGAGTGGGTCAGCGTCGTCGCGCTCGAGGTCGGCACCGGCCACGTGCTCGCGCTCGCGGAGTCCCCGACGGTCGACCCCAACGACTTCGCGTCCGCCGACCCGTCGCAGCTCGGCAGCCGCGCCGTCTCGGACGTCTTCGAGCCCGGGTCCACGAGCAAGGTCGTCACGGCCGCCGCCGCGCTCGAGGAGGGCGTGGTCGACCCGCTGAGCAGGTTCACGGTGCCCTACACGTGGGAGGCGCCGAACGGCCAGAGCTTCCGGGACTCCCACCACCACGAGGTCGAGCACAAGACCTTCGCGGGCGTCATCGGCGAGTCCTCCAACACCGGGACCGTGCAGGCCGGCGACCGCCTCACCCGCGAGCAGCGCCACGAGTACATGGAGCGGTTCGGCTTCGGGCAGCGGACGGGCATCGAGCTGCCCGGCGAGACGGCGGGCATCCTCGCCGCCGCCGACGACTGGGACGCGCGCCAGCAGTACACGGTGCTGTTCGGCCAGGGCGTGTCGGTGAACGCGCTCCAGGCCGCGGAGGTGTACGCGACGATCGCGAACGACGGGGTGCGCATCCCCCCGCGCCTGGTCGCGGGGACCGTGGACCCCGACGGCACCGAGCACGAGGCGGCGCCGGCGGCCGGGGTCCGCGCCGTGAGCGAGGAGACGGCGCAGCAGGTCTCGACCATGCTGGAGGGCGTCGTCGCCGAGGGCACCGGGGACGCGGCGGCGATCGACGGCTACCGCGTGGCCGGCAAGACCGGCACCGCCGAGGCGCCGGACGCCTCCGGCGGCTACAGCGGCTACACGAGCTCCTTCATCGGCTACGCGCCCGCGGACGACCCGCAGGTCGTGGTCGCGGTGATCGTGCAGCGGCCGCAGAACGGCTTCTACGGCGGCCAGGTCGCCGCGCCCGTCTTCAAGGACGTCATGACCTACGCGCTGACCTCCCGCGGCGTGCCGCCGTCCACGGAGCCCGCGCGCCTGTACCCCCAGGACTGGTGAGCGGCGGGTGAGCGGCCGGACGGGGGCCACCCCTGCCGCCGGTAGCCTCCCGGGGTGCCCGAGCCGTCCCCGCCCCCGCCCGGGCGGGGACGTCCCGGACGTCCGGCGGGGGTGCCGGTGAGCGGCGCGGGCCCCGTGGCCGACCGGGCCGACGGCGCGAGAGATGCTGCGGCGCGAGGGGTCCCGCTCGGCGAGCTGGTGGCCGCCCTCGACGGCGCGGACGTGCGGGGCCCCGGCACGGAGGGCGTGCGGGTGAGCGGGGCGGTGCTGGACTCCCGCACCGCCGGCCCCGGAGACCTGTACGCCGCGCTGCCGGGGCAGCGGGCCCACGGCGCGGACTTCGCGCGCACCGCCGTCGGCTCCGGCGCGGTGGCCGTGCTCACCGACGAGGCCGGGGCCGCCCGCCTCGACGGCGGCGCCGGGCTGGACGTGCCCGTCGTCGTGGTCGAGGACCCGCGCTCGGTCCTGGGCGACCTCGCGGCGCGGGTGCACCACACGGGTGTCCACCGGGGCGCCGCGCCCGGCCCGCTGCTGCTGGGCGTCACCGGCACGAACGGCAAGACGACGACGGCCTACCTGCTCGAGGGGGCGCTGGCGGCGACCGGCCGCAGGACCGGCCTGGTGGGGACGGTGGAGACGCGGGTGGCCGGCGAGGTCGTCGCGAGCACGCGCACGACGCCCGAGTCGACGGACCTGCACGCGCTGCTCGCCCGGATGGCCCGCGCCGGCGTGGACGCGGCGGCGCTGGAGGTCTCCAGCCACGCCCTGGTGCTGCACCGCGTGGACGGGGTCGTCGTGGACGTCGCCGGCTTCACCAACCTCTCCCAGGACCACCTCGACTTCCACGACGGCATGGAGGACTACTTCGCCGCCAAGGCGAGCCTGTTCACGCCCGCCCGCTCCCGCCGGGGCGTCGTCGTCGTCGACGACGAGTGGGGCCGGCGGCTCGCCGCCACCGCCGGCGTGCCCGTGACCACGGTGTCCACCGTCCCCGACGCGCCGGAGGGCGCGGACGCGGGCTGGCGCGCGCGGGCGCGCTCCGCCGATGCCACCGGCACCGACCTCGAGCTGCGCGCCGCGGACGGGCGCCGGCTCGCGCTGCGGGCGCCGCTGCCGGGCGCCTTCAACGTGGCCAACACCGCGCTGGCGGCGGTGATGCTCCTGGAGGCCGGCGTCGGGCCCGACGACGTGGTGCGCGGGCTCGCCGCGGCCGGCTCGGTGCCGGGGCGGCTCGAGGTCGTCGAGGCGCCGGCGGACGCGCCCGCGGGGCGGCGCCCGCGCGTCCTCGTCGACTACGCGCACACCCCCGACGCCGTCGCCGCCGCGCTCGTGGCCGTGCGCCCCAGCACCCGCGGACGGCTCGTCGTCGTCCTCGGCGCCGGCGGCGACCGGGACCGCGGCAAGCGCGGGCCCATGGGCGCCGCCGCGGCGCGCCACGCCGACGTCGTCGTCGTCACCGACGACAACCCGCGCTCGGAGGACCCGGCGGCGATCCGCGCCGCGGTCCTGGCCGGCGCCACCGCCCCCCTCCCCGCGGCGGACCTCTCGACGACCCGTCCCTCGGGGGCCGTCGAGGTCCTGGAGGTCGGGGACCGGGGCCGGGCGCTGCGGGCGGCCCTGGACGCGGCCGGTCCCGACGGCACCGTCCTGGTGGCCGGCAAGGGCCACGAGCGCGGCCAGGAGGTCGCGGGCGTGGTCCACCCCTTCGACGACCGCGACGAGGCCCGGGCGGCGCTGGCCGCCACGGGCGGAGACGAGGACGCATGATCCCCCTGGCCCCCGCCCGCCTCGCCGAGGTCGTCGGCGGCGCGCTGCGCGTGCCCGCGGGCGCCGCCGCGGACGACCTGCCGGTCGTCGACGCCCCGGCCGCGACCGACTCGCGCGCGGTCGTCCCCGGAGGTCTCTACGTCGCCCGCGTCGGGGAGCACGCGGACGGCCACGACTTCGTCCCCGCCGCGGCGGCGGCCGGTGCCGCGGCCAGCCTCGTGGCGCGGCCGGTCCTCGCCGAGGACGGCGGGCCGGTCGGCGTGCAGGTCGTCGTGGACGACGTCCAGGCCGCCTTCGAGGCCCTCGCCCGCCACCACGTCGACGCGCTGCGCGCCCGGGGCGCGCTCGTCGTCGGGGTCACGGGCAGCGCCGGCAAGACGACGACGAAGGACCTGCTGGCCGTCCTGCTCGCCGAGGTGGGCCCGACGACCGCCACGCCGATGTCGTACAACGGCGAGGTCGGGCTGCCGCTCACCGTGCTGGCGGCCGACGAGGGCACGCGCTGCCTCGTGCTGGAGATGGGCGCCCGCGGGGCGGGGCACATCGCCGCCCTGTGCCGCGTCGCCCCGCCGGACGTCGCCGTCGTCCTCAACGTGGGGTCCGCGCACGTCGGCGAGTTCGGCTCGGTCGACGCCGTGGAGGCGGCCAAGGGCGAGCTGCCCGAGGCCGTGGGCCCCGGCGGCGTCGTCGTCCTCAACGCCGACGACGAGCGGGTCGCCCGGATGGCCGGACGGACCAGCGGCACCGTCCTGCCCGTGCGGGCCGCGGGCTCCGGCGCGGGCGCGGTGGTCTGGGCGCAGGACGTCGACCTCGACGCCGGCGGCCGGGCGTCCTTCCGCCTGCGCTCCCGGCTCTCCCCGTCCGCCGCGGACGAGGGGGATGTCCCGGAGGCGCGGGTGACGCTGCGGCTCGTCGGCGAGCACCACGTCGCCAACGCCGTCGCCGCCGCCGCGGTGGCGCTGCACGCCGGCGTCCCGCTGGGGCGGGTCGCCGAGGTGCTCTCCACCGCCGGGCCCGCGAGCCGGTACCGGATGGAGGTCACCGAGCGCGCCGACGGCGTCACGGTCGTCAACGACGCCTACAACGCCAACCCCGAGTCGGTGCGGGCCGCCCTCAAGGCGCTCGTGGCGATGCGGCGGGGCCCCGACGGGCGCGAGCGGCGGACCTGGGCCGTCCTCGGCGAGATGCTGGAGCTGGGTGCCACGAGCACGGACGAGCACGACCTCGTCGGGCGCCTCGCCGTGCGGCTCAACGTCTCCCGGCTCGTGGCCGTGGGGCCCGGCGCGCGCGCCGTGCACTCGGGCGCCCAGCACGAGGGCTCGTGGGGGCAGGAGGCCGCCCACGTCGCGGACGCCGCGGCCGCGCTGGCGCTCCTGCGCGCCGAGCTCCTCCCCGGCGACGTCGTGCTCGTGAAGTCCTCGAACGCCGCCGGCCTGCGCGCGCTCGGCGAGCAGCTCGTCGCCGACGCGCCGCCGGCCGGGGAGCCGGACGGGGAGCCGGACGGGGCGTCGCACGGGGTGCGGGGAGCCGCCGCGTGCTGACCGTCCTCGTCGCCGCGGGCCTCGCCCTCGTCCTGTCCCTGCTCGGCACGCCCGTCCTCATCCGCTGGCTCGTCCGCAAGGGGTACGGCCAGTTCATCCGCGACGACGGCCCCACGGCGCACAAGACCAAGCGCGGGACGCCCACCATGGGCGGGGTCGTCATCGTCGCGGCGACCGTGCTGGCCTACCTCGCGGCGCACCTCGTGACGCTCGACGGCCCGACCGCCTCCGGCCTGCTCGTGCTCCTGCTCATGACCGGGCTCGGCGTCGTCGGGTTCCTCGACGACTACATCAAGATCTCCAAGCAGCGCAGCCTCGGCCTGCGGAGCCTGCCCAAGCTGCTGGGGCAGATCGGCGTCGCGGTGGTCTTCGCCGTGCTCGCCCTGCAGTTCCCCAACGACCGGTTCCGCACGCCCGCCTCCACCAGCATCAGCTTCATCCGGGACACCGGCGTCGACCTCGCCTTCGCGGGGGCGCTGCTCGGGACGGTGCTCTTCGTGGTGTGGGCGCTGCTCATGGTCGCCGGGGCGAGCAACGGCGTGAACCTCACCGACGGGCTGGACGGCCTGGCCACGGGCGCCACCACCGCGGTGGCCGGCTCCTACCTGCTGATCGGGGTCTGGCAGTCCAACCAGAGCTGCCAGGTCGTCGCGACGGCCGGGCCGAACTGCTACGAGGTCCGGGACCCGCGCGACCTCGCCGTCGTCGCCGCCGCGCTCATGGGCGCCTGCTTCGGCTTCCTGTGGTGGAACGCCTCCCCCGCCAAGATCTTCATGGGGGACACGGGCTCGCTCGCCCTCGGCGGGGCGCTCGCCGGCCTCGCGATCCTGTCCCGCACCGAGCTGCTCCTGGTCCTGCTCGGCGGCCTCTTCGTGATCATCACGCTGTCCGTCGTCATCCAGGTCGGCAGCTTCAAGCTCACCGGGAGACGCGTGTTCCGGATGGCCCCGCTGCAGCACCACTTCGAGCTCGCGGGCTGGGCCGAGGTGACGATCGTCATCCGCTTCTGGATCGTCGCGGTGCTCTTCGCGGCGCTCGGCCTCGGCATCTTCTACGCCGAGTGGGTCGTGGGGACGGGGCTGTGAGCCGGGGCGGCCCGGGCGGCGAGCAGCCCGTCACGCCGCGCACCGCGGGCCTCGTCGACGCCGGCGGGGAGTGGTCCGGCCTGCGCGTCGTCGTCGCCGGGCTCGGGACCTCGGGCTTCGCCGCCGCGGACGCTCTCGCCCAGCGCGGCGCGCGGGTGCTCGTCGTCGACGCCCGCGACGGCGACGACGAGCGCGAGAAGGCGCGCGTCCTCGACGTCATGGACGTGCGGGCGGCGCTCGGCGCCGACGCGCCGTCGTCCCTGCCCGAGGTCGACGGCGCGGCCCCCGACCTCGTCGTCACCTCGCCCGGGTGGCGTCCCGGTGCGCCGCTGCTCGCCTCCGCGGCCGCCGCGGGCGTCCCGGTGTGGGGCGACGTCGAGCTCGCCTGGCGGCTGCGGCCTCCGGCCGGCGCCCCCGGCCGCGCCCCCTGGCTCGCCGTCACCGGCACGAACGGCAAGACGACGACCACCCGGATGCTGGCGGCGATGCTGTCCGCCGCCGGCCTGCGGACGGCCGCCGTCGGCAACGTCGGCGTGCCCGTGCTGCACGCCGTCGTCGACCCGCAGCCCTACGACGTCCTGGCCGTCGAGCTCTCCAGCTACCAGCTGCACTGGTCCTCCTCGATCGCGGCGCAGTCCGCGGCCGTGCTGAACCTCGCCCCCGACCACCTCGACTGGCACGGCGGCATGGACGCCTACGCGGCGGCCAAGGGCCGCATCTACGAGGGCGTCAAGCGCGCGTGCGTCTACACCGTGGCGGACCCGGCGACCGAGGCCCTGGTGCGCGAGGCCGACGTCGTCGAGGGGGCCCGCGCCGTCGGCGTGACGCTCGGCGTCCCGTCCGTCGGGATGCTCGGCGTCGTCGAGGACGTGCTGGCCGACCGCGCCTTCGTGGCGGGACGGGCGGACTCGGCCGCCGAGCTCGGCACGCTGGAGGACCTCGTCGGCGCCTCCGGCGGGACGGGGCCGGCGCCGCACGTCGTGCAGGACGCCCTCGCCGCCGCCGCGCTGGCCCGCTCCCACGGCGTGCCCCCCGCCGCCGTGCGGTCCGCGCTGCGCGGGTACCGCCCCGACGCCCACCGCATCGCCCTCGTCGGCGAGGCGGACGGCGTCCGCTGGGTGGACGACTCGAAGGCCACGAACCCGCACGCGGCGTCGGCCTCGCTCGCCGCGTACGACCCCGTCGTGTGGGTCGCGGGCGGGCTCCCCAAGGGCGCCACCTTCGACGAGCTCGTGGCCCGGCACGCGCGCCGGCTGCGGGGGGTGGTCCTCGTCGGGCTCGACCGCGGGCCGCTGCTCGGCGCGCTGCGGCGACACGCCCCCGAGGTCCCCGTCCTCGAGGTCGACGCGTCGCAGGATCGGCCCGTGGGCGGAGCGGACGACGGGCAGCGGGCCGGGGAGCAGCAGGCCGGCGGGCCGCAGGGCGGGGGACGGGCGACCGGTCGCGTGGTGATGGAGCGTGCCGTGGCGCTGGCGGGGCGCCTGGCGCGGCCGGGGGACGTCGTCCTGCTCGCCCCCGCCTGCGCCTCCATGGACCAGTTCACGGACTACGGCGCGCGCGGCGACGCCTTCGCCGCCGCGGTGCGCGCCGCCCTCGCCGGGCGGGCCTGACCCGTGGCGCGGACCCCCGCCCCCGGCCGCCGCGACCTGCGCGCCGGGGCGCCCGGTGACCGCCGCGGCGGTGCGACGGGCCTGCTGCCCGGGCGCACCGGCGCGGCGGGCTCGCACCCCGTGCCGCCCCCGGGCCCCCGCGGGCGTGCCGCCTCGGCGCGCGAGGGGCTCGGCCGTGCCGGTGACGTGCTCACGGGCTGGCTCGCCCGGGCCGACACCCCGGCCACGAGCTTCTACCTGCTCTCGGCGACGACGGGCGTGCTGGTCGTCCTGGGGCTCGTCATGGTGCTCTCCAGCTCCAGCGTCGAGTCCCTCGAGGCGGGGCGCTCCCCCTTCGCGCAGTTCACCAGCCAGCTCCTGTTCGCCGTGCTCGGCGTCCCGCTCGCCTACGCGGCCTCGCGCATGCCCGTGCGCGCGTGGAAGGCGCTGGCGTGGCCGGCCGTCGGCCTGGCCGCGGTGCTCCAGCTCGTCGTCCTCGTCGCCGGCGACGAGGTCGGGGGCAACCGGAACTGGATCCGGGTCGGCGGCCTGTCGTTGCAGCCGGCGGAGTTCGCCAAGCTCGCCCTGGCCGTCTGGCTCGCCGCGGTGCTCGTCCGCAAGGCGCGGCTGCTGCGCGACTGGCGGCACGTCGCCGTCCCCGTGGTCCCCGTCGCCGGCGGGGTGCTCGGGCTCATCCTGCTCGGCCGCGACCTCGGCACGGGCATGGTGGTGATGCTCGTCGTCGTCGCCGCGCTGTGGGTCGGCGGCGTGCCGTTGAGGACGCTGCTCGCCCCGGGGGCCGCGCTCGTCGGCGTCGTCGCGCTGCTCGTCGTGACCAGCCCGAACCGGATGGGGCGGATCGGCGACTTCCTGTCGGGGGACTGCGACGTCCAGGCGGGGTGCTACCAGTCCGCCCACGGCCTGGCGGCGCTCGCCGGCGGCGGGGTCACCGGCCTGGGGCTCGGGTCGAGCCGGGAGAAGTGGTCCTACCTGCCCGAGGCGCACAACGACTACATCTTCGCGATCATCGGCGAGGAGCTCGGCCTCGCGGGCACGCTGCTGGTGCTCGGCCTGTTCGCGGCCCTCGCGGTGGGCTGCATGCGCGTGATCCGTCGGCACGACGACCCCTTCGCCAAGATCGCCACGGCGGGGGTGATGGCCTGGGTCGTGGGCCAGGCGCTCGTCAACATGGCCGTCGTGCTGGGCCTCGTCCCGACCATCGGCGTCCCCCTGCCCCTCGTCAGCGCCGGGGGCTCCGCCCTCGTCGCCACGCTCCTCGCCCTCGGGGTCGTGCTGTCCTTCGCGCGCACCGAGCCCGGTGCCCCCGACCTGCTGGCGGCGCGCGCCGGCGTCGTGCGCCGGTCCCTCGTCGTCGCGGCCTCCCCGCTCGCCGGGCGCGGCCGCCGGTCCGGACGGCCGCCCCGGCGCCGGGGGGCCCCGTGAGCGCGGGACCTGCGGACGGGCCCGCCGTGCTCCTCGCGGGCGGCGGGACGGCGGGGCACGTGAACCCGATGCTCGCGCTGGCGGACGCGCTGCGCCGCCGCCACCCCGGCTGCTCGCTGCTCGCGCTGGGCACGGCCGAGGGGCTCGAGTCCCGCCTCGTGCCCGCTCGCGGCTACGAGCTCGCGCTCGTCCCGCGGGTGCCGCTGCCGCGGCGTCCTTCCGGCGCGCTCCTGGCCCTGCCGGGGCGCCTCGCCGCCGCGGTCGCCGCCGCCGACGCCGCCATCGACCGCTGCGGCCCCGACGGTGCCGACGTCGTCGTGGGGATGGGCGGCTACGTCGCCGTGCCCGCCTACCTCGCGGCCCGTCGACGCGGGGTGCCGGTCGTCGTGCACGAGCAGAACGCGCGGCCGGGCGTCGCCAACCGGCTGGGCGCCCGCCTGACGTCCCACGTGGCCACGACCTTCCCCGGCACCCCGCTGCGGCACGCCGTCCGCGTCGGGCTGCCGATGGCGCCGGCCGTGGCCCACCTGGACCGCGCGGCGCTGCGGGCCGCCGGGCGCGAGCACTTCGGGCTGGAGCCCGGTCGACCCACGCTGCTCGTCGTCGGCGGCTCGCTGGGCGCCCAGCGGCTCAACGCGGCCGTCGAGGGCGCGTGGCCGGACCTCGCGGCGGCGGGCGTCCAGGTGCTGCACCTGTCGGGCGCGGGCAAGCCCGTGCGGACCGCCGCGGCGGTCGGCGGCCCCGTGCACCGCGTCCTGGAGTACACCGACCGCATGGACCTGGCGTACGCGGCGGCCGACGCGGCGCTGTGCCGGTCCGGGGCGGGGACGGTCTGCGAGGTCAGCGCGGTCGGGCTGCCAGCCGCCTTCGTCCCCCTGCCCGTCGGCAACGGCGAGCAGCGACGCAACGCGGCCGACGTCGTCGACGCCGGGGGCGCCCTGCTCGTGGCGGACGGCGACCTGGACGCCGCCTGGCTGCGCACGCACCTGCTGCCGGTGCTCACCGACGACGCCCGCCGGGCCGCCATGGCCGCGGCGGCCCAGGCCAGCGCCGTCCGCGACGCCGACGAGCGGCTGGCCGACCTCGTGCTCGCCGCGGCGGGGCGCTCGTGAGCGCCCGCGCCGACGGGGGGCCGGCCGAGCCGCGCCGCCCGGCCCCGCTGCGCGACCCCATGACCGGGGGCGAGGTCCCGCTGGCGTTCGACGTCGACGAGCCGGTCCCCCCGGCGGCGGGGCTCGGCGGCGTCCACTGCGTGGGGGTCGGCGGGGTGGGCATGTCCGGGATCGCCCGCGTGCTGCTCGCGCGCGGCCTGCCCGTCAGCGGCAGCGACGCCAAGGACGTGCCCGTCCTCGCGGCCCTGCGCGCGGTCGGCGGCCGGGTCGCCCCCGGCTTCGACCCCGGACGGCTCGAGGGCGCGGGCACGGTGGTCGCCTCCTCGGCGATCCGGTGGGACAACCCGGAGCTGGTCGCCGCGCGGGAGCGCGGCCTGCGCGTCCTGCACCGCTCGCAGGGGCTGCAGGCGCTCATGGCCGACCGCCGCGCCGTCGCGGTCGCGGGCACGAACGGCAAGACGACGACGACGTCGATGCTCGTCGTCGCCCTCCAGCACGCGGGCCTCGACCCCTCCTTCGCGGTGGGCGGCGAGCTCACGGGGGCGGGGACGAATGCGCACGACGGGACGGGGGACCTCTTCGTGGCGGAGGCCGACGAGTCGGACGCCTCCTTCCTCGTCTACTCGCCCGAGCTGTCCGTCGTCACCAACGTCCAGCCGGACCACCTCGACCACTACGGGGACGCCGCCGCCGTCGAGCGCGCCTTCTCCGCCTTCGCCGGGCGCGTGCGACCCGGCGGGGTGCTGGTGGTCTGCGCGGACGACCCGGGCGCGGCCCGCCTCGCCGACGCCGTCACCGCCGCCGGCGGGCGCGAGCCGGGGCGCTGGCCGCGCGTCGTCACCTACGGCCTGGCCCCCTCCGCCGACGTCCGGCTCGTCGACCTGGCCCCGTACGGCGGCCGGATCTCGTTCGGTCTCGTCGACACCGCGGCGGGGGAGGGCGCCGTCCCCGTCCGCCTCGCCGTCCCGGGCGTGCACAACGCCCTCGACGCGGCGGCGGCGTACACGGCGGCGACCCGCCTCGGCGTCCTGCCGCGGGTGGCGGTCGACGGGCTGGAGCGCTTCACGGGCACCCGACGCCGCTTCGAGGCACGGGGGGTCGCCGCCGGTGTCCGGGTCTTCGACGACTACGCCCACAACCCCGCCAAGGTCGCGGCGGCGGTGCAGACCGGCCGCCAGGTCGCGGGGGACGGGCGTCTCGTCGTCGTGTTCCAGCCGCACCTGTACAGCCGGACGCTCGACTTCGCGGCGGAGTTCGGGGCGGCGCTGGGCGCGGCCGACGACGTGCTCGTCATGGACGTCTACGCGGCGCGGGAGGACCCGGTGCCGGGCGTCACCGGGGCGCTCGTCGCGGGCGCGGTCCCCCTGGCGGCGGAGCACGTCGCCTACGTCCCCTCCTGGGGCGACGTCGCGCAGGCGGCGACCGAGCGCGTCCGTCCCGGCGACCTCGTGCTCACCGTCGGCGCCGGCGACGTGACCATGGTCGCCGGCGAGGTGCTCGCCCGGCTCGAGCGACGGGCGGCCGCGGCGTGAGCCGCCGCCCGGTGGCGCCGCGCGTGCGCCCCGCGCCGCCACGTCCACCGGCGCCGCGCGGGCCCGCGGACCGCCCCCGCGAGGGGTCCGGTCCCGCGGACGACGCCGGGCCGTCCTCGGCCTCCGGCACGTCCTCGGCCTCCGGCACGTCCTCGGCCTCCGGCACGTCGGGGACCCCCGGCGCAGGGGAGGTCCTCGCGGCAGGCGCCGGCCGCGGCCCCGCGGCGCCCGGGCGACCGCGCGCCGACCGGCCCGAGCACGAGCGGCCCGAGCACGACCGGCCGGGTCCCCCCACGGCGGTGCACCTCCGGCGGCGCTCCGGCAGCCGGCCGGTGGACCGGTCGCCGGACATGCTGGGCAGCTCGACCGGGTCCGCCCGCCGCTTCGCCGAGCGCGCCCGGCGGCACCGGCGCGCCGCGCTGAGCCCCGTGCTCGCCGGGCTCGCCGTCCTCGTCCTCGTGGCCGCGGGGGCCTGGGTGCTGCTCGCCTCGCCCCTGCTCGTCGTCCGCGACGTCGCGGTCCTCGGCCTCGACCGGCTCGACCGGGCCGCGGTCGACGAGGTCGTCGACCCGTCGCTGGGCGTGCCCCTGGCGCGCGTGGACGCGCACGGCCTGGAGGAGCAGCTCGAGGCGCTGCCCCTCGTGGACTCGGCCGTCGTCGCGCGGGTGTGGCCCTCCGACCTCGAGGTGAGGGTCGTCGAGCGGGTCCCCGTCGCCGCGCTGCCGGTCCCCGGCGGGTACGACGTCGTCGACCGCAGCGCCACCACGGTGATGTCCACGCCGGAGCCGCCGTCCGACGTCCCGGTGGTCCAGGTCGACCTGTCCACCGCGGGGGAGGGGACGGTCGAGGCCGTCACCCGCGTCCTCGACGAGCTCCCCCCGGAGCTGCGGGAGCAGGTCGCGACCGCCGGCGGGACGAGCCGGGACGGGGTCGTGCTCGAGCTGCGCGACGGCGCGCGCGTCGTCTGGGGCGGTGCGGGCAGCACCCCGCTGAAGGCCGAGGTGCTCACGTCCCTGCTGCCGCGCGCCGCCGCCGTCTACGACGTCAGCGCCCCCGGCTGGCCCGTCACGCGGGACGCCTGACCGGACCGGGCGCCCCGGCGGAGGACCCGGTCGCTCCCGGCGACGTCGGCCACCCGAGCCCGAGGGTGGGGGTCCGGCTCGACGTGGTGCCGGCCCGACGTGGTGCCCGTGCGACGTGGTGCCCAGGTGACCTGGTGCCGTCGCGACGCGGTGCCGGTAGCCACCGCGGCGCACGCGCGGGGCGAGCGACGCGGCCCGGGCGCCGGCGGTGTCGGCGTGTCCCGGCGCGTCCCGGCGCGGCGGTCGACAACGGCGACGCGCGGCACCTACGGTTCACCCATCACGGACCTGACATAACTCTCACCCTCAACCTGAGGCTGAAACCTCGGCCAGGACCACCCGGCACCTCCCGGTGCCCAGCGCAGCAGCACACCTCAGGACTCCAGCGAAGGGCTCGCCTCGTGGCATCACCGCAGAACTACCTCGCCGTCATCAAGGTCGTCGGCATCGGCGGCGGCGGGGTCAACGCCGTGAACCGCATGATCGAGGTCGGCCTCAAGGGGGTCGAGTTCATCGCGGTCAACACGGACGCCCAGGCGCTGCTCATGTCGGACGCGGACGTCAAGCTCGACGTGGGCCGCGAGCTGACGCGCGGCCTCGGCGCCGGCGCCGACCCCGAGGTCGGGCGCCGCGCCGCGGAGGACCACGCCGAGGAGATCGAGGAGGCGCTGCGCGGCGCCGACATGGTCTTCGTCACGGCGGGCGAGGGCGGCGGGACCGGGACCGGGGGGGCGCCGGTCGTGGCCCGCATCGCCCGCGAGCAGGGCGCCCTCACCATCGGCGTCGTCACCCGGCCGTTCACCTTCGAGGGGCGGCGCCGGGCCAACCAGGCCGACAGCGGCATCGAGAGCCTCCGCGAGGAGGTCGACACCCTCATCGTCATCCCCAACGACCGGCTGCTGTCCATCAGCGACCGCGCCGTGAGCATGCTCGACGCCTTCCGCTCCGCCGACCAGGTGCTGCTGTCCGGCGTGCAGGGCATCACCGACCTCATCACGACGCCGGGCCTCATCAACCTCGACTTCGCCGACGTGAAGAGCGTCATGCAGGGGGCCGGCAGCGCCCTCATGGGCATCGGCTCCGCCCGCGGTGACGACCGGGCCGTGCTCGCGTCCGAGGCCGCCATCTCCTCCCCGCTGCTCGAGGCGAGCATCGACGGCGCCCACGGGGTGCTGCTGTCCATCCAGGGCGGCTCCGACCTGGGGCTCTTCGAGATCAACGAGGCCGCCCGCCTGGTGCAGGAGGCGGCGCACCCCGAGGCCAACATCATCTTCGGCGCGGTCATCGACGACGCGTTGGGCGACGAGGTGCGCGTCACCGTCATCGCCGCCGGCTTCGACGGGGGCACGCCCTCGCGCCGCCGCGACGAGCGCGGTGCGACGCAGGCCCCGCCGGCGCGCCAGCAGCCCGCCCGCGGCTCGGTCCCGCCGCCGCAGCAGCCCGCCCCCGCGGGCGGCGACGACGTGAGCTCCCCCTGGGGCGGGGCCCCGGCCGGCGGCGGCTCGTCGCAGGGCGCGGGAGCCTCCTCCGGAGCGGGCGCCCAGGGCGGGGCGTCGCAGGGCGGGGCGTCCCAGGGCGACGCGTCGCAGGGCGGGGCGTCCCGGGGCGGCTCGGCGCAGGGCGGTGACGGGCCGGACGACCAGCGCGATAGCCGCCAGGGCCGTCCCGAGCCGCTCGAGCCCGGGCCCGCCTGGGGCCGCGGCTCCCGCGCCTCGGACGACGACCTCGACGTGCCGGACTTCCTGCGCTGACCACCGCCGGCGTGACCCCGACCCCCGGCCCCGACCCCGGACGAGACGCGGCGGGGGCCGGGGGTCGAGGTCTGCTCCCGTGGAGCCGCGCCCTGCCCGACGGCCGCGGGGGGACCGGCGCCGTCCTCGCGCACACCACCCGTGCGGGCGGGGGGTGGTCGCCGTCGCCGGCGCCCGGTGCGCCCGCGGTCGGGCCCTACGACGGGCTCGACCTCGCGCTGCACGTCGGTGACGACCCCGTCGCCGTGCGGGCCGCCCGCCGGGCGCTCGCCGCCGACCTCGCCCCCCGGGGCGTCCGGGAGGTCCAGCACCTGCAGCAGGTGCACGGCGCCGACGTCGCCGTGCTGCGCGCCGAGCGTCTGCGAACCGCGGGACGCGGGGACCTGCCCGCCGTCGACGCCGCCGTCACCGACGTCCCGGGCCTGGCCCTCGTGGTGCTCGTCGCCGACTGCGTGCCCGTGCTGCTCGCGGACGCGGGCGCCGGGGTCGTCGGCGTCGCCCACGCGGGCCGGCGCGGAGCCGTCGCCGGGACGGCGCTGCGTGCCCTCGAGGCGATGCGCGACCTCGGCGCCCGCGACGTGGTCGCCGTGCTGGGGCCCAGCATCTGCGGGCGCTGCTACGAGGTGCCGCCGGGGCTGCGCGACGAGGTCGCCGCGGTGTCCCCGGTCGCGGCGACGACCACGTGGGACGGGCGCCCGGCCGTGGACGTCGCCGCGCTCGTGCTCGAGCAGCTGAGCGGGGCGGGCGCCCGCGTCGAGCAGCTCCCGGGGTGCACCGCCGAGCGCGCCGACCTGTGGTCCTACCGCCGCGACGGGGCGGCGAGCGGACGCCTCGCCGGGCTGGCCTGGGTGCCGGCGTGACGCCGGGGCGGGGCCCCGCTCCCGACGAGGGTTCCGACGGGGGGCCCGACGAGGCCCGCGACCGGGCTCGCGACCGGGCTCTCGACCGGGCTCTCGACCGGGCTCTCGACCGGGGGCCGTCGGCCGCCGGCCGCCGGGACGAGCTCCGTCGCGGCCTGGAGCGGCTGGACGAGCGGGTGGGGGCGGCGTGCGCCGCGGCCGGTCGTGACCCGGCGGGGGTGCGCGTCGTCGTGACGACGAAGACGTGGCCCGCCTCCGACGTCGTGCACCTCGCGGCGCTGGGCGTCCGGGACGTCGGGGAGGCCCGCGAGCAGGAGGCGAGGGCCAAGCGCTCCGAGGTCGCCGCCGCCGGGTGGGCCGACGACGTGGAGGACCCCGGCGTGGAGGACCCCGGCGTGGAGGACCCCGGCGAGGGGGACCTCGGCCCGGAGGACCGGGGGACGGGACGTCCGGCCCCCGGGCTGCGCTGGCACTTCCTCGGCCGGCTGCAGCGCAACAAGGCCGCCGCGGTCGCCGGCTGGGCCGCCCTCGTGCACTCCTGCGACGGCGACCGCCTCGCCGACGCCCTGGCGCGGGGCGCGGAGCGCGCGGGCCGGGTCCTGCCCGTCCTGGTGCAGGTGGACCTCCAGGACGGCGTCGACCCGCGTCGGGGCGGGGTCCCGCCGGCGGACGTGCGGGCGCTGGCCGACCGCGTCGCCGCGCACCCGGCGCTGCGGCTGGACGGCCTCATGGCCGTGGCGCCGCAGGGACCTGACCCGGCCCGCCCCTTCGCCCGCCTCGCGGCCCTCGCGCAGGACCTCCGGGGCGACCACCCCGGGGCGTCCGTGCTGTCGGCGGGCATGAGCGGCGACCTCGAGCAGGCCGTGGCGGCGGGGGCGACGCACCTGCGTGTCGGGCGCGCCGTCCTCGGGGAGCGCCCGCCGCTCCGGTAGCGTCCGGCCCCGGACAGGTCGCCGGGCGGGCGACCCGGGTCGCGGGTCGCCCGGCACCGGGCCGGCACGCGGGGCGAGCGCCGCGCCGGCACGACGGCCACGCGAGGACACCGCACAGGCGGCATCGAGGGAGCGACATGGCAGGCGCGCTGCGCAGGACGATGGTCTACCTGGGCCTCGCCGAGGAGGACCCCCGCGACGACGAGCTCGAGGGCTACGAGGACGAGGACCGTCGCGGCGCCGTGCGGGGGCAGGACCGCCAGGCGGACGCGGGCGAGCCGCGGGCCGACCGCGAGCAGAGGTCCGAGCCGAGGGCCGACCACCGCGGCGGCGAGCACCGCGCCGCCGTCACGCCGATCACCCGGGAGCGCTCCATGTCACGCGTCGTGCCCGAGCCGCTGGGGGGCGACCTCAGCCGCATCACGACCATCCACCCGCGCAGCTACAACGAGGCGAAGGCCATCGGCGAGAGCTTCCGCGAGTCCGTCCCGGTGATCATGAACCTCACGGACATGGACGACGCGGACGCCAAGCGTCTCGTCGACTTCTCCGCCGGGCTGGTGTTCGGGCTCCGCGGCTCGATCGAGCGGGTCACGAGCAAGGTCTTCCTGCTCTCCCCGGCGCACGTGGAGGTCACCGCCGAGCAGGCCGGCCCGCCGCGGACGGGGACCTCGAGCTCGTTCTTCAACCAGAGCTAGGGGCTCCGTGTCGGCGATCTTCTCCCTCCTGTCGCTGCTCGTCCTGCTCTACATCGTCGTCCTGCTCGGCCGCCTCGTCCTCGACTGGGTCCAGCTGCTGGCCCGGGACTGGCACCCGTCGGGCGTCGTCCTCGTCCTCGCCGAGGGCGTGTACTCGCTCACCGACCCCCCGCTGCGGGCGCTGCGGCGCGTCATCCGCCCGATCCGCATCGGGCAGGTCCAGCTGGACCTGGCCTTCGTCGTGCTCCTCCTCGGGCTGAGCATCCTGCGCAACGTCCTCGGCTCCCTCGCCCGCTGACCACCCCGCCGCGCGCCCGGTCGCCCGGTCACCCCGGTGCGGTCCGGGGCGGCGCCGGGGGTCCGCTACCGTCGCCCGTGGCCTCGCGGTCGCGGGCCGCCAGACCCGACGTCCGAGGTGGAAGCGCATGGCCCTGACCCCCGAGTCCGTGGCGAGCAGGAAGTTCCCCGTCACGAGGTTCCGCGACGGGTACGACCAGAGCGAGGTCGACGACTTCCTCGACGAGGTCGTGAGCGAGCTGAGGCGCCTGACCGGCGAGAATGACGACCTGCGCGAGCAGCTGGCCGCCGCGGAGCGGCGTGCCGGTGACGGCGCCACGGCGACGCCGGGCGCGGACGACGGCGCGGCCCCCTCCGACGCGGCACCGGTCACGGCGGCCGCGACCCCCGCTGCCGCCGAGCCGGTGGAGCCCGCGGGGCCCGGGGCCTCGTCCGACCAGACGCGCGCGGCCTCCGTTCCCGCCCAGGCGGGTCCCGTCGACGACGAGGGGGCCGCGGCTCCCGTCTCCGCCGGCAGCGCCGCCGGGGTGCTCGCCCTCGCGCAGCGCCTGCACGACGAGCACGTCCGCGCCGGCGAGGAGGAGCGCGACCGCCTGGTCGGCGACGCGCGCACGGAGGCCGAGCGCCTGGTGAGCCAGGCCCAGGAGACCGAGCGCACCACGCTGGCGTCCCTGGAGGAGCGGCGCACCGACGAGCTGGGCGCCCTGGAGCGGGAGCGGGGCCTCCTCGAGCGCAAGATCGACGAGCTGCGCGGCTTCGAGCGCGAGTACCGCTCGCGCCTGCGGGCCTACCTCGAGGGCCAGCTGAAGGACCTCGACGGCACCGCCGCGGTCGTGCCCGGCGCCGACGCCGCGTCCGCCACGGGCGGCCGCAGCTGACCGCAGACCGACCGGCCGACGGCGGGACGGCGCCCGCGCCGGGCACCGTCGCGCCCCGCCGCCGCCACCGCCTCGTCGCCGCCCTGGTCGCCGTGGTGGCCGTCGTCTACGGCCTGGACCAGCTGACGAAGGCCCTCGCCGTCGCGCGGCTGCAGCCGGGCGACCCCGTCCCGCTCGTGCCCGGCGTCCTCGACCTCTACCTCCTGTACAACCCCGGGGCCGCCTTCTCGCTGGCCACGGGGCTGACGTGGGTGCTGACGGTGGTCGCCGTCGGCGTCGTCGTGGCCGTGGTCCTCGTCGCCCGCCGGATCGGGTCCCGCGGCTGGGTGGCGGCGCTGGGCCTGCTCCTCGGCGGCGCCCTGGGCAACCTCACCGACCGGCTGCTCCGGGAACCGGGCTTCGCGCAGGGGCACGTCGTGGACTTCCTGCGCCTGCCCCGCTGGCCGGTGTTCAACCTCGCCGACGCGGCGATCGTGGTCGGTGCCGTGCTCGTCGTCGTCCTCACCTTCCGGGGGGTCGGCGTCGACGGCACGCGCGAGCGACGCGGGGAGGGCGACGGCGAGGGCGACGGCGCCCCCGCCGTCCCCGAGGACGCGCGCGCCCGGCGGGCGGACGACGAGGAGCGCGGTGCGGACGGCGAGGGGGGCTCCCGTGGGTGAGGTCCGCTCCATGCCGGTGCCGGACGGGCTCGTCGGGCAGCGGGTCGACGCCGCGCTGGCCCGCCTGCTCGGCCTCTCGCGCTCCCGCGCGGCCGAGGTCGTCGCCGCGGGCGGCGTCCGGGTCGACGGCCGCGAGGTCGTCAAGGCCGACCGGCTCGAGGGTGGCGGCTGGCTGGAGGTCGAGCTCCCCGACCCGCCCTCGCCCCCGACGGTCGTCGCCGAGCCGGTGCCGGGCATGCGCGTCGTCCACGACGACGACGACCTCGTCGTCGTCGACAAGCCGGTCGGCGTCGCCGCGCACCCCAGCCCCGGCTGGAGCGGCCCCACCGTCGTCGGCGGTCTCGCCGGGGCCGGCTACCGCATCGCCACCTCGGGCGCGGCGGAGCGTCAGGGCGTCGTCCACCGCCTCGACGTGGGCACGTCCGGGCTCATGGTCGTCGCCAAGAGCGAGCGCGCGTACTCGGCCCTCAAGCAGGCCTTCCGCGAGCGGACGGTCGACAAGACCTACCATGCCCTCGTCCAGGGCCACCCGGACCCGACGGCCGGGACGATCGACGCGCCCGTCGGCCGCCACCCCACGGCCGACCACCGCTTCGCGGTCGTGGAGGGCGGTCGCCCGAGCGTCACGCACTACACGACGCTCGAGGCCCACCGCGCGGCGACGCTGCTCGAGGTCCACCTGGAGACCGGACGGACGCACCAGATCCGCGTCCACGTCTCGGCGCTGCGCCACCCCTGCGTCGGCGACCTCGCCTACGGCGCCGACCCCGTGCTCGCCGACCGCCTCGGCCTGCGGCGCCAGTGGCTGCACGCCGTCGGGCTCGGCTTCACCCACCCCGGCACGGGGCTGCCGCTGGTCGTGGAGAGCAGCTACCCCGCCGACCTCGCCGAGGCCCTCGAGCGCCTGCGCGCCTGACCGGCAGCCCGTCCGTGGTCGGTGGTCCGACGTACGCTCGACCCTGCCGCCGCACCGCCGGGCGGAGCACCCCGCACCCTTGCGCGCCCCCCGCCGGGCGCGCCGCCTGGAGGCCCCCCGCATGCCCTCGCCCTCCGCCCCCTCGGCCGCCGCGAAGGACCAGTTCGTCCACCTCCACGTCCACACCGAGTACTCGATGCTCGACGGCGCGGCCCGGGTCGACGACCTCATGGCGGAGGCCGCGCGGCTGGGGATGCCGGCGCTCGCGACCACCGACCACGGCTTCGTCTTCGGGGCCTACGACTTCTGGCGGGCGGGTCAGAAGCACGGCGTGAAGCCGATCATCGGGCTGGAGGCGTACGTCGCGCCCGGCACCCACCGCGGGGACCGCACCCGCGTGAAGTGGGGGGCGCAGGGCACCTCCAGCCGCGACGACGTCTCCGGCGGCGGCGCCTTCACGCACATGACGATGCTCGCCGAGAGCACCGGCGGGATGCAGAACCTCTTCCGGCTCGCGTCGCGCGCGTCGCTGGAGGGGCACTTCTACAAGCCGCGGATGGACCGCGAGATCCTCGCCGAGCACTCCGGCGGGCTGATCGCGACGACGGGCTGCCCGTCCTCGGAGGTGCAGACCCGGCTGCGGCTCGGCCAGTACCGCGAGGCGGTGCAGGCGGCGAGCGACTTCCGCGACATCTTCGGCGCGGAGAACTACTACTGCGAGCTCATGGACCACGGGCTCGAGATCGAGCGCCGCACCCGCGAGGACCTCCTGCGTCTCGCCAAGGACCTGTCCCTGCCGCTGGTGGCCACCAACGACCTGCACTACACCCGGCCCGAGGACGCGACGGCGCACGCGGCGCTGCTGTGCGTCCAGTCCGGCTCGACGCTGGCGGACCCCGCCCGCTTCAAGTTCGACGCCGAGGACTTCTACCTCAAGAGCGCCGCGGAGATGCGTCGGACGTGGGCGGAGCTGCCGCAGGCGTGCGACGCGACGCTGGAGATCGCCGAGCGCTGCGACGTCCGCTTCACCGAGGGCAACGGCACCTACATGCCCCGCTTCCCCGTGCCCGAGGGGCACACGGAGCAGTCCTGGTTCGTGGAGGAGGTGCAGCGCGGGCTGCACCGCCGCTACCCGGGCGGGATCCCGCCGGAGTCCCAGGCGCAGGCGGACTTCGAGTGCCAGGTCATCGCGCAGATGGGCTTCCCGGGGTACTTCCTCGTCGTCGCCGACTTCATCACCTGGTCCAAGGAGAACGGCATCCGGGTCGGGCCGGGCCGTGGTTCCGGCGCGGGCTCGATGGCCGCGTACGCCATGCGCATCACGGACCTCGACCCGCTGCAGCACGGGCTCATCTTCGAGCGCTTCCTCAACCCCGAGCGCGTCTCGATGCCCGACTTCGACGTCGACTTCGACGAGCGCCGTCGCGGCGAGGTCATCCGGTACGTCACGGAGAAGTACGGCGACGACCGCGTCGCGATGATCGTCACCTACGGCACCATCAAGGCCAAGCAGGCGCTCAAGGACTCCTCCCGCGTCCTCGGGTACCCCTTCGCCATGGGGGAGCGGCTGACGAAGGCGATGCCGCCCGCCGTCATGGGCAAGGACATCCCGCTGGCCGGCATCTTCGACCCCGAGCACAAGCGCTACGCGGAGGCCGAGGAGTTCCGGCAGCTGCACGCCGGCGACGCGGACGCGCAGAAGGTCGTCGACACCGCGCGGGGTCTCGAGGGGCTCAAGCGCCAGTGGGGGGTGCACGCGGCCGGCGTCATCATGTCGAGCGAGCCGCTCGTGGACGTCATCCCCATCATGCGGCGCGAGCAGGACGGCGCCGTCATCACGCAGTTCGACTACCCGACCTGCGAGGGCCTCGGCCTGATCAAGATGGACTTCCTGGGGCTGCGCAACCTCACGGTCCTCGACGACGCGCTGAAGAACATCGTCACCAACGGCGGCGAGCCGGTCGACCTGGACGAGCTGACCCTCGACGACCCGAGGACCTTCGAGCTCCTCCAGCGCGGGGACACCCTCGGCGTCTTCCAGCTCGACGGCGGCCCCATGCGCTCGCTGCTGCGGATGATGAAGCCGGACGTCTTCGCCGACATCTCGGCCGTCGGCGCGCTCTACCGGCCCGGCCCCATGGGTGCCGGGTCCCACACGAACTACGCGCTGCGCAAGAACGGCCAGCAGGAGATCACCCCGATCCACCCCGAGCTGGCCGAGCCGCTCGCGGACGTCCTCGGCGAGACCTACGGCCTGATCGTGTACCAGGAGCAGGTCATGGCCATCGCGCAGACGCTGGCCGGGTACTCCCTGGGCAAGGCGGACCTGCTGCGGCGGGCGATGGGCAAGAAGAAGCGCGAGGTGCTCGACGCCGAGTACGTCGGCTTCCGCGACGGCATGGCGGCCAACGGCTACTCCGAGGCCGCCGTCAAGACGCTGTGGGACATCCTGCTGCCGTTCTCCGACTACGCCTTCAACAAGGCGCACTCCGCGGCCTACGGCGTGGTCTCGTACTGGACCGCGTACCTCAAGGCCAACCACCCGGCCGAGTACATGGCCGCGCTGCTCACCAGCGTGCGCGACGACAAGGACAAGTCCGCGCTGTACCTGGGCGAGTGCCGCCGCATGCGCATCACGGTGCTGCCGCCGGACGTCAACTCCTCGATCGGCACCTACGCGGCCGTGGGGACGGACATCCGCTTCGGCCTCGCGGCGATCCGCAACGTGGGGCAGAACGTCGTCGACGCGATCGTCGCGGCGCGCGAGGCCAAGGGCGCGTTCACCTCCTTCGAGGACTTCCTCCGCAAGGTCCCGGCCGTGGTGTGCAACAAGCGCACCATCGAGTCGCTCATCAAGGCGGGTGCCTTCGACTCCCTCGGCCACACCCGGGCCGGGCTCGCGGCCGTGCACGAGGTCTACGTGGACGCCGTCGTCGACGAGAAGCGCCAGGAGGCCATCGGCCAGGACTCGCTGTTCGGGGGGCTCGGGGACGACTCCGCCGTGCAGCTCGCGGCGCTGCCGCCGGTGGGGGACCACGAGTGGGACAAGCGCGAGCTCCTCGCGAGCGAGCGGGCGATGCTCGGGCTCTACGTCTCCGACCACCCGCTCTTCGGCCTCGAGCACGTGCTCGCCGCCTCGGCCGACTGCTCGATCTCCTCCTTCGTCACCGACGAGTCCCGCCGCGACGGCTCCACGGTGACCGTGGCGGGGATGGTCACGACCGTCACGCGCAAGATGACGAAGCAGGGCAGCGCGTGGGCGATCGCCACGGTCGAGGACCTGGAGGGGTCCGTCGAGGTGCTCTTCTTCCCCAAGACCTACGCCGAGGTCATGCACGAGCTGCGCGAGGACCTCGTCTGCGTGGTCCGCGGCCGGGTCAACCGCCGCGACGACGTCCCCACGATCTACGCCTCGGAGATGTCGGTCCCCGACACGTCCCAGCCGTCCGGCGGCCCGCTCGTCATCGAGATGGCCACGAGCCGCTGCACGCCGCCGCGGGTGGAGAAGCTCAAGGACGTGCTCCTGCTGCACGCCGGCGGCACCGAGGTGCACCTGCGCCTGCGGACGTCGCCGGAGCGGGCCACGCTCATGCGCCTCGACCCGGGGCTCAAGGTGACGCCGTCGCCGTCGCTGTACGGCGACCTCAAGGCGCTGCTCGGCTCGACGTGCCTCGGGTGAGCGGGATGCCTCGGGGGAGCGGGGTGCTGCGCGTGAGCGGGTCGGGGCGACCCGGCACGGGAGGGCCGGCGGACGGCGGGGCGGACCGGGCTCCTGGCGCCCGTCGCGCACGGGTCGTCGCGCGCGGGGTCGTCGGCGCCCTCCTGCTCGTGGTCGCCGCCGTGCTCGCCTGGTGGCTGCTGGCCCCGCAGCCGCCCGTCGTCACGGACGGGACGCAGCGGGTCTCCCCGGGTCTGCCCGAGCTGGCCGCCGCCCAGGACGGCGTCTTCGTCCTCGTGACGGCGGTGGCCGGCCTGCTCACCGGGTGGGGCGTGGTGCGTGCGGGACCGACCGCCCCGCGCGTCGTCGTCGTGGTCCTCCTGTCGGCCGCCAGGGCGTGGCTCACCTCCGTGGCGGGCTCGGCGCTGGGGAGCCTGGTGGCGGGCCCGCGACGGTCGCCGGCGCTGCCCGACGGCGTGACGGACCAGCTCGCGCAGGGCGTCGCCGTCGCGCCCTCCCGCCTGCTCCTGTCCTCGGACGTCGCGATCGCGGTGTGGCCGCTGCTGGCGACGCTCGTCGTCACGGCCGTGCTCGTCGGTCGGCTGCTGCGCGCGCCGACCCCGGCGGCGGAGGCCGGCTGACCGACCTGTCGGTCCGCCTGTCAGTCCGGGGCGGAGCCCGTCAGTTGGGGGTGAGGAAGGACAGGTCCGGCGTGGTCTGCGGCAGCGCCCGGGTCGCGTCGACGAGGACCTCCTCGCGGGCCAGCAGGTGCTGGGCCGCCTCGAGGCGGGAGACGGCGTCGGGCAGCTCCAGCAGGGCCTGGCGCTCCGGGAGGGCGAGCACCATGCCCGCGGTGACGAGGTAGGACAGGACGCGGGGCGAGGTCACCCCCACCGGCTCGTCCGAGCCGCCGAGCCGGGCGCGGTAGGTCGCGAAGGCGGTCGCGACGCGCAGCGCCAGCGCGGCAGCGCGGCCGGGGTCGCCCTCCGGGTCCTCCATGGGCGACACCAGCCCCGTCGCCCAGGGCGTGCCGGCCGTGCCGTCCACCTCGTGCAGGCGGAAGCGCAGCGCGCCGCTCGTCACGAGCTCGAACCGGCCGTCGTCCAGGGGCGAGAGCTCCCGCACCACGGCCGTGCAGCCGACGGCGTGCAGCGCGCCGGCGCCCTCGCGGACGTCCCGGCCGGGCCGCAGCGCGACGACGCCGAAGACGCGGCGCTCCTCCGGCTGCTCGAGCAGGTGGCGGCAGAGCGCGCGGTAGCGGGGCTCGAAGGCGGTGAGCGGCAGCACGAGGCCCGGCACGAGCACCGTGGGCAGGGGGAACAGCGGCAGCGGCTGCACGACGGCGACCCTACGGGGGCCCCCGGTCGGCGCCCGGGCACGGCCCGCACCGGGGCGACCGCCCGCGGCGGCTCCGGGGCCGACCCTCGTGGGCGGGGCAGGTGCCGCCCCTACGATCGGGGGGTGATCCGACGCCTGGACCTGCGAGGACGCGCGCTGCACGCCCGCGAGCTGCGCGGGACGCTGCCCCGCGCCGAGGCCGACGTCGAGAAGGCCCTCGCGGTGGTCCGGCCGGTGGTCGAGCAGGTGCGCACCGGCGGGGCGGGCGCGCTGCGCGACCTCGCCGAGCGCTTCGACGGCGTGCGCCCCGAGCACCTGCGCGTCCCGGCGGAGGCGCTCGCGCGGGCGCTGCTGCAGCTGGACCCGGCGGTGCGCGCGGCGCTGGAGGAGAGCGTCCGACGGGCCCGCCGCGTCCACGCCGACCAGCGCCGTCGGCCGACGACGACGCAGGTCGTGCCGGGCGGCACGGTGACCGAGCGCTGGGTCCCGGTCGCGCGCGTCGGGCTGTACGCGCCGGGCGGCGTCGCGGTCTACCCGAGCAGCGTCGTCATGAACGTCGTGCCGGCGCAGGAGGCCGGCGTCGCCGAGCTCGTCGTCGTGAGCCCGCCCCAGCGCGAGCACGGCGGGCTGCCGCACCCGACCGTGCTCGCGGCGTGCGCGATGCTCGGTGTCGAGGAGGTCTACGCGGTCGGGGGGGCCCAGGCCGTCGCGATGCTCGCGCTCGGCGCCTCCGAGGAGGACGGCAGCGTGCTGTGCGCGCCGGTCGACATGGTCACCGGCCCGGGCAACCGGTACGTCGCCGCCGCCAAGCGGCTCCTGCGCGGCGTCGTCGGGATCGACGCCGAGGCCGGGCCCACCGAGGTCATGGTGCTCGCCGACGACGGGGCCGACGCCGTGCTCGTGGCGGCGGACATGGTCAGCCAGGCCGAGCACGACGACGTGGCCGCGGCCGTCCTCGTGACGACGTCGCCGGCCCTGGCCGACCGCGTCGAGGTCGAGCTCGAGCGCCAGGTGCCCGCGACGAAGCACGCCGAGCGGGTGCGCACCGCGCTCGCCGGCCCGCAGTCCGCGCTCGTGCTCGTCGACGACGAGGAGGGGCTGCTCGCGGTGGCCGACGGCTACGGGGCCGAGCACCTCGAGGTGCAGACGGTCGACGCCGCGGGCCTGGCGGCGCGGGTGCGCAGCGCCGGGGCGGTCTTCGTCGGCCCGTCCTCGCCGGTCTCGCTGGGGGACTACTGCGCGGGCTCGAACCACGTGCTGCCCACCGGGGGGACCTCGCGGTTCTCCGGGGGGCTGTCCGTGCAGACCTTCCTGCGTGGCGTGCACGTCGTGGAGTACTCGGCGGCCGCGCTCGCCGAGGTCGCCCCGCACGTCGTCGCCCTGGCCGAGGCCGAGGACCTGCCCGCCCACGGGCAGGCGATCACGGCGCGCACGGGCGGCGGGGCATGAACGGGGACGCGGGCGCGGGGGTCACCGACCCCGTCGCGCAGCAGCCGGCCGGCCCGGAGGAGGGCGCGGGGGACGTCACGGACGGGCCGCTGGGGCTGGCCGACCTGCCCCTGCGCCCGGAGCTGCGCGGGGTGGAGCCCTACGGCGCGCCGCAGCTGGACGTCCCCGTGCTCCTCAACGTCAACGAGAACCCCGTGCCGCCGTCGGCGGCCGTCGCCCGCGAGATGGGCGAGGCGGTGGCGGCTGCGGCGCGGGGGCTCAACCGCTACCCCGACCGGGAGTTCCTCGACCTGCGCGCCGACCTCGCCGACTTCCTCGCCCTGGAGTCCGGCGTCCGGCTCCCACCGGAGCAGGTGTGGGCGGCCAACGGCTCCAACGAGGTCATGCTGCAGGTGCTGCAGGCCTTCGGCGGTCACGGGCGAACGGCGGTGTCCTTCGCGCCGACGTACTCGATGTACCCCGAGTACGCCCGCGACACCGGGACCCGATGGGTCACCGGCCGCCGCGAGGACGACTTCACGGTCGACCCCAGCGCGGCCGCGGCGCTCGTCGAGGCCGAGCAGCCGTCGGTCGTCCTGCTCGCCTCGCCCAACAACCCGACGGGCACGGCGCTGCCGGCGGCCGTCGTCGAGGCCGTGCTCGCGGTGGCGCCGGGCGTCGTCGTCGTCGACGAGGCGTACGCGGAGTTCCGCCGGGCGGGCGTGCCGAGCGCCCTGGAGCTGCTGGCGGACCACCCGCGCCTGGCCGTGAGCCGGACGATGAGCAAGGCCTTCAGCCTCGCGGGCGCCCGGGTGGGCTACCTCGCGTCCTCGCCCGCCGTCGTCGACGCGCTGCGCGTCGTCCGGCTGCCGTACCACCTCTCGGCCGTCACCCAGGCCGTCGCCCGGGTGGCTCTGCGGCACTCCGCGGAGCTCCTGCGCGGCGTCGCCGACCTGCGGGCCGAGCGCGACGACCTCGTCGCGTGGCTGCGCGACCTCGGCCTCGAGGTGGCCGACAGCGACGCCAACTTCGTCCTCTTCGGACGCCTCGCCGACCGGCACGCCGCCTGGCAGGGTCTGCTCGACCGCGGCGTCCTGATCCGCGAGACCGGCCCCGACGGGTGGCTCCGCGTCTCCGTGGGGACGCCGGAGGAGACCGCCCGCTTCCGGGGCGCCCTCGCCGACGTGCTCGCCGGCCCCGCCGGCGCCCGCGCCTGCTGACCCGGGCCCGCTGGCCCCGCGACCGCCCCGCCCGACGACCCACCGGAGACCCGCATGAGCGAGACCGACGGCGCCGCAGCCGCTCCCGACGACCGCCCGGTACGGCGCGCCCGCGTCGAGCGCCGCACGAGCGAGTCGTCCGTCGTCGTCGAGGTGGACCTCGACGGCACGGGGGAGTCGCGGATCAGCACGGGCGTGGGCTTCTACGACCACATGCTCACGGCGCTCGCGCGCCACAGCCTCGTGGACCTCGTCGTCGAGGCCGAGGGCGACCTGCACATCGACGCCCACCACACGGTCGAGGACGTCGCCATCTGCCTCGGGCAGGCCTTCCGGCAGGCGATGGGCGACAAGCGCGGCCTCGTGCGCTTCGGCGACGCGACGGTGCCGCTCGACGAGGCGCTCGTGCAGGCCGTCGTCGACGTCTCCGGTCGCCCCTACTGCGTGCACTCGGGCGAGCCCGCGGGGCAGGAGCACGTGCTCATCGGTGGCGGCCCGGGGAACACCCCCTACCTGGGATCGCTGACCCGGCACGTGATGGAGTCCTTCGCCTTCCACGCCCACATCGGCCTGCACGTGCGGGTCCTCGCCGGGCGCGACGCGCACCACGTCGTCGAGACGCAGTTCAAGGCGGTCGCCCGGGCGCTGCGGACGGCGCTCGCGCACGACCCCCGCGTGACCGGGGTGCCCAGCACCAAGGGCGCGCTCTGAACGACGGGACGGGCGACGGGGCGGGCGCCGTGGGGGAGGGCGCGGCGGGCGAGCGTGTCGTCGTCGTGGTCCCCGTCGTCGACGTCCGCCGTCTCGCCGGCGTCCTCGCGCTGTCCGGGGTGGAGGCCGACGTCGCCCCGCTGCCCGGCCGCGGGTGCCTCGTCGCGCTGCCGGAGGCCCCCGACGCGGCCGACCGGGGGCGCGGAGGGCGGGGGAGCGGCGAGGAGGGCGAGCAGGAGGACCTCGCCGCCGGCGTCTCGCGGGCGCTGCGCTCGACCGTCGTCCTCGCCCTGCGGTGCGACGTCGGCGCCGCCGGGAGCGGCTCGGTCCGCGTCGAGCGGTGGGAGCGGGGCGAGCGGGTGCACGGCGCCGACGTCGAGCGCTCGCCGGGCCTGGTGCTCGCCGGCCTGCCCGGGGACGCCGAGCGGGTCGTCCACGGCTCCGCGCGGGTCGCCGACCTCGACGGCGCCACGACCAGCGTCGGTCTCGGGCGGCTCGAGGCGGCGCGCCTGGCCGCTGGCCGCGACCGCGGGGGCCGTGGGCCGGACGCCGCGCCGCCCACACCCCGCACTTCGTGGCTCGTGCCCGCGGTCCTCGCCGGCGCCGGCCTGCTCGTGCTGCTGCTCGAGGCCGTCCAGCTGCTCCTCGGCGGCGGCTCGGCGCTCGTGGCCGCCGTCGGGTTCCTCGCCGTCGTCGTCGGCACGTCGACCGCGCTGCGCCGGCGCGCCGCGGCCCGCGAGGGCGGAGGGTCCGTCGGGACGCCGGAGCCGCCGCCGCGGTGAGCCCGACCATGCCGTCCCACCCGTGCTGTCGACGACGGCGGCGTGACCGACCGTGCGGGCCACCGGCCCTGCGGGCCGCTGGGGACGCGCCGGACCTGTCCACTCTCCGGGTCCGTGTCCACGCCGTGTCCGCGTTCTCCGATGCGAGTCCACAGCGGAGCGGAGCAGGCACATGGCACCACCGCACGAGGTGGAGACGCTCCCTGGGCGGTGTCCGTCCCCGTCGCCCGCCGGCGCGGCCGTCACCGCCCACGGACGCTGACGGTGGAACCGCGTGACCGTCCGCCCGTCATCGTCCTCCGGGCCGGAGGCAGCGCCTGGTGCTAGGGAGCCCCGGGGCCTGGCGTGACCGTCAGGAGGGAGCAGGCGATGGGGGCGCCGGAGCGCTCGATCCTGGTGTCGGCGGTCATCAGCGTGGTCCCGAGGCGCTTCGCTGCGGCGACGTAGAGGCCGTCGGCGTAGCGCAAGGAACCCTTCGAGAGGTGCCAGGCTCGTCGGACGTCGCCCCACGGAGTCGCATGGATGGTGATGCCGAAGCCTTCGGCGTCGTGGAGCGCCTGTGCGACGTCGTCGGGCTGGAACGGGTGGCTCGGACGGTTGGCCGCCGCGCGCAACCCGGAGAGCACCTCGAACGCGAGGTGACCGGGCGAGCTCATCTGCTCGGCTGCTGGCTGTCGGGCCAGCGCGGCGCGAGCTGCCGCGCCGCGCGGGCCGGGGTCGGCGACGGCGTCGATGACGACCGAGGCGTCGACGATCACGAGGGGCGGTCACCGTCGTCGCGGACGGCCAGCTCCTCGGCTCGGCCCTCGTGGTCGTCGGTGAGGGTGTCCAGCACCGCCCGCCTGTCCTCCTCGCCGNACCGAGGCGTCGACGATCACGAGGGGCGGTCACCGTCGTCGCGGACGGCCAGCTCCTCGGCTCGGCCCTCGTGGTCGTCGGTGAGGGTGTCCAGCACCGCCCGCCTGTCCTCCTCGCCGACCGGGGGCCGGTCGTGCAGCCTCTCGTCGAGGGCGGCGAGGGTCTGCTGACGACGGAGGTAGGTCGCCTGCGCCTGGACGGTGCTGCGCAGGTAGCTCTGCAGCGAGACGCCCGTCCTGGCCGCGGTGGACCGGATCAGGTCGAGGTCGTCGCCAGGGACGTCGCGGATGAGCACGTCGGACATGCGCCGGACGCTAGCACTCTTGCTATCACCGTCGTCGACGGATGCGACGTGAGCTCAGATGGACGCTGCTACGCGGCAGGATCGCGCGTCGGACGGCCGGGCTCTCCGCAGGGGGGAGGGGGCGCCGCGGAGCGGCCGGGTTGACGACCCTCATCCGGACGTCGTGATGCGCCAGTAGTAGCCGGACGGATCCAGCAGGCGGAAGTCGACCAGGCCCCAGGGCCTCGTGGTCAGCTCCTCCTCCAGCGGCCAGCCCGCGGCGACGACCTGACCGTGGGCAGCGGTCAGGTCGGCGACCTCGAGGACGAGCTCGACGCCGGTCGGCGGACGCCGAGGCGCCACGTCGACCACGTCATCGCGGCGGGCCAACCCGAGCCGCACCGGGCCGCGGCTCAACGCGACGTAGGGCGACGCCGACGAGCGCTCGTCCCGGTCGAGGTGGAAGCCGAGGACGTCGACGTAGAAGCGCACCGACGGGTCGAGGTCGTCGGGGAACAGCTCGCAGCGCAGCAGCTCGACCATCACCACAGGTTGTCAGGCAGAGCTGCGGCGGGTCGGTACGAGCGGCCGAGGACGGCGTCTCGGCGGGCCCGACGCCGTCCCGCAGGCGATCGGCGATGGGCGACCGGGACGGGCCAGGCCGGAAAGACCTTGCCCGACGAGGCCGAGCAGCCGAGCCTCAAGTCGACGGCCGCGTCGTCAAGGGCCTATGGGAACGCAGGCACTCAGACCCATCGCGGTGGAGTACCCCTCACGGGGTGAGCCGGTTCGAGTCCGGCATTCGGCGCGGCCGTCCTCCGCTCGGCGCCGGTGCAGCCACAGCCGCCCTGCTGCCGACCCTGTCAGGAGGCGCTGACGCCGGGGAGGCCGGGGCGACCTGGGACGTCGCCCCCGGGCAGGCTCTCGAGAGGGACTCGGCCTCCTTCACCGCCCTCGTCACCCGCCTGGGCTGCAACAGCGGGGTGACCGGAGAGGTTAACCCCCGCGCATCGAAGAGACGGACGACGTCGTCACCATCACCTTCACCGTCGGTCTCGGCTCGCCCGGGGCTGCCGACTGTCCCAGCAACGACGCTGTCCCCTACGAGATCGACCTGGGCAGCCCCCTTCAAGGACGCCTGCTCATCGACGGCGCCTGCGGGACCACAGAGGCCAGCACGACGACAGACTGCGACCCGGACGGCATCCAGTCCCCCAGCTGACGGCCTTGGGCGGGCATCGAGCTTCGCCCCTTCAGCGGAGGGGATCGTCTACTGGCTCCCTTCGCCAGCCGTCCGCGCCACGGGAGCCGTCACGCCTCTTCTCGGAGGTAAGCGTCAGCCTCCTCGCTCTCCAGCGGTACGTCATAACCGAGTGTGCGGGCGAAGAGGACGTGCTCGGCGGCCGGCTGCGCACGTGCCCAGGCAAGCACATCGCCCTTCGTGCCTGAGATCTCGGTGTAGCGGCGGTCGAACCAGACCGCTTCCCACTCGCCGGTGTCCTCGTCTCGGAGCACGTGGACGGTGCCGTGACCGGGTCGTGGTGGCTGGTCCCAGTCGTCGGGCAGCGGAGGCTTGTCGTCGTCGGGCAGGTAGTCGCGATACGGCGGCTGCACGGTTGGCCTTTCGTCGTCATCCCGAGGCGGGAGTCGGATGAGTGTCCACCGCACCAAGCACCCGGTCGTCACACACGGATGCAGCTGACGCCTCCGCCACCACCGGCTAGCCGACCGCACGCTGAGACCGCCCGAGGGCCTCGGCGACGCCAGCGCGCCCGGCCGTGCCACATCCGATCGCTGGCCGGACAGCGTCCCCCTGTCGATCCTCGACCGGACGTCACCTCGGGCGAAGGCCTGGGTTTGCCGCCGGTCAGGCGTGGAACCGAGAGTCACGCCTGCACGTCCAAGCGCCATGACGCACCGCGGCGGCCCTGATCAGTGGCCGGGTCGAGCTCGCGCTGCAGGCTTCGGTCGGCTCGGTGCCGTGCTGGTCGTCACGACGGCTCTGGTGGCCTGCGGCGACTCGACACCTGCTCCGCGAGACGACGGCCTCGCAGTCGCCTACGACGAGCCCACGGGAAGCGGCGGGGACAGCGCGATGCTCACCGGCGTCGTCGAGGACCTCGACGGCTGCCTGGTCGTGCGGCCG
>NZ_JBBIAA010000003.1:0-30685 GCF_037482545.1 Pseudokineococcus basanitobsidens
CTGACCCGCTCCCGGCGGTCGGCCTCGGCCCCCTCCTCGGAGCCCTCCTCCGCCTGCTCGTCCGTGCGGTCCTGCTCGCCGGAGCGCCGGCCCGTGCCGCCCGCCCGGCGCGACGCGAGGTCGACCGGGGCGGAGGGGGCGCCGTCGTCGCGTCCCGTGCGACGCCTCGCGCCGGCGTCGTCGACGTCGTAGACCTCCTCGCGCACGGGCGCGAGCCGCGGTCCGGCGTCCGGGACCGGCGGGCCCGAGCCCGCGTCCACCGAGGAGAGCCAGCGCGACTCGTCGTCCAGCGCCTCGAGCGAGGCGCGCTGCAGGTCCAGCGCCCAGGTGGCGCGGCGCTCGCGAGCGCCGGCCCGGAAGACGGCCTGGACCAGCCAGGCACCGTCCTCGCGACGCCACGCGTCCCACGCGGGCGCGGCCTCGACCCCGCGGCCGGTGAGCCGCTCCGCGACGAGGTCCTCCAGGGCGGGGCTCCGGCCCGAGCCGTCGCGCCAGCGCACCGGCAGGGCCCGGGCGCGGTCGGCGACGTGGGCGCGCTCGGCCAGCACGGGCGCCTCGTAGCGACGGACGCGCTCCTCGGGCGACCCGGAGGCGGCGGCGATCTCGGCGGCGTCCTCGCCGGCCCGCAGGCGCGCCTGGATCTCCCGGGGGGTGACCGGGGAGGTGGACCCGGCCGGGTCCCCGGGGGCGCGGGCCGTGCGGCGCGCCGCCAGGCGCAGGCCGTCGTCGGCGAGCAGCCGGAACCGGGTGCCGTCGGGGGCGGCGAGCACGAGGTGCTCCCCGTCGTCGTGCACCCCGACGAGCGTCAGGTCCTGCATGGCGGTCCACCCTCCGCGGCCTCGCGCGCCGGCTCGGCCCGCCGGCGGTGCGGCCGCAGCCTGCCACCTCCGGCGGCTGCGTCGGGGAGGACGGGCCGGGTGACCCCACCGACGCCGGCGCGCGGCCCGGCCCCGGTGCTTGGCACCATGGCGCCGTGCCCCCCGCCGACACCCCCGACGCCACCGACGGCCCCGCCGCCACCGACCCCGCCGGACGTCCCGCCCGGGTCTCCGCCGGAGCAGGTCTCGACCCGTACGACGCCGTCCTCCTGCTGTCCTTCGGGGGGCCGGACGAGCCCGACGACGTCATGCCGTTCCTGCGCAACGTCACGTCCGGCCGCGGGATCCCCGACGAGCGGCTCGCCGCCGTGGCCGAGCACTACCACCACTTCGGCGGCCGCAGCCCGATCAACGACCAGAACCGGGCGCTGCTGCAGGCGCTGCGCCACGAGGTCGCCGCCCGGGGCCTCGACGTGCCGGTGGCGTGGGGCAACCGCAACTGGGACCCCTACGTGACCGACGCCCTGCGCGACCTCCACGAGGGCGGCGCCCGGCGCGTGCTCGTCGTCGCGACGAGCGCCTACGCCTCCTACTCCGGCTGCCGCCAGTACCGCGAGGACCTCGCGGACGCGCTCGTGGCGCTCGCGCGGGAGGGCCGCGAGATCGCCGTCGACAAGATCCGGCACTACTTCGACGCGCCCGGCTTCGTCGCGGCGAACGCGGACGCGGTGGAGGCGGCGTGGCGCCGCCTGCCCGAGGACGTCGCCGCGGGCGCCGAGCTCGTCCTCGTCACGCACTCGATCCCGACGGCGATGGCCGCCACGGCCGGGCCGGACGGCGACGCCTACGTGCGCCAGCACGAGTCCGTCGCCGACGCGGTGGCCGCACGGGTGCGCGCCCGGACGGGTGCGCCGCTGCCGTCGGCGCTCGTCTACTGCTCCCGCAGCGGTCCCCCGAGCCAGCCGTGGACGGAGCCCGACGTCAACGACCACCTCGAGGAGCTGCACGCCCGCGGGGTCCCCGCGGTCGTCGTCGCGCCCGTCGGCTTCGTCAGCGACCACATGGAGGTGGTCTACGACCTCGACACCGAGGCGCGCGAGACCGCCGACCGCCTCGGGCTGCCGATGGAGCGGGCGGCGACCGCGGGCGTCGACCCGGCCTTCGTCGCGGCCCTCGTCGACCTCGTGGTCGAGCGCGCCGCCGTCGAGCGCGCGGCGGCCGGGCGGCAGGAGGCGCCGCCGAGGCCGTCGGCCGGGGCGCAGGGCCCCTCGCACGACGTCTGCCCCGTCGGCTGCTGCCCGAACCTGCGGGGGGCCCGACCGGCCGCCTGCGGCCGCGACTGGCCCGGGGCCGGCGCGCTGCTCGCGACGGCCGGCACCACCGGCGGCGGGCGGTGACCGACGTGGTCGCCGGCGGGGCGGACGAGGTGGTGCCGGTGGACGAGCGCGCCGCGCTCGTGGAGATCGCCGAGAGGGCCGCGCGGGCGGCGGGGGCGCTGGTCTCCCGCGACCGCCCGGAGCGCCTGGAGGTGCTGAGGACGAAGTCGAGCGCCACCGACGTCGTCACGGCGATGGACACGGCCTCCGAGCAGCTGCTCGTCCGCGTGCTGCGCGAGGCGCGCCCGCAGGACGGCGTGTACGGGGAGGAGGGCGGCGCCGCCGGGGGGACCGGACGGGTCACCTGGGTCGTCGACCCCATCGACGGGACGGTCAACTACCTCTACGGCCTGCCGAGCTACGCCATCAGCGTCGCGGCCGTCGTGGGCGCGGGGCCGGCGGGCAGCCGCCCGGACCCCGCCACCTGGACCGCGGTGGCCGGGTGCGTGCACGAGCCGGTCAGCGGCCGGACGTGGACGGCGGTGCGGGGCGGCGGCGCCCGGCTCGACGGCACCCCGCTGCCGGGACCTGCCGACGTGGAGCTGGGGGAGGCGCTGGTCGGCACGGGGTTCGGGTACACGCCGCAGCGGCGCGCCGCGCAGGCCCGGGTCCTCGCGGCGGTGCTGCCGCTCGTGCGGGACGTCCGGCGCAGCGGCGTCGCCTCGCTCGACCTGTGCGCCGTGGCCACCGGCTGGCTGGACGCCTACTACGAGCGCGGCCTGCAGCCGTGGGACCACGCCGCCGGCGCTCTCGTGGCCGCCGAGGCCGGCGCGGTGGTCCGGGGGCTGGACGCGGGCGACCCCGCGGGCGAGACCTTCTGCCTCGCCGCCGCGCCCGGGCTCGCGCAGCGGCTGGGTGACCTCATCGCCGCCCTCGACCCGCTCGCGGAGGAGCCCGCACCGGCCTGACCCGGCGGTGCCCCCGTCCCCCGACGCCCCTCGCGCGGGACGTCGGGGACGGGGGAACCGGCCCCCTCAGCGCTCCGCGGGTCTCCCGGCCTCGCCGTCCTCCGGACCGGGAGCGGCGGGCAGCGGGACGTCGTGCTCCTGCGCGAGGCGGGCGAGCGACTCCAGCTCGCCGGTGTGCACGCCGACGAGGTAGTCGTCCCCCTCGGCGCGCGCGTGGTCGAGCGCGCTGCGCGCCTCTCGCACGCGCTCGTTGACGTTGCTCACGAACTCGCTCATGACACCTCCGGTCGGCCCGGGCGCGGCGGACCGCACAGGTCGGCGGGCGCCCCGCGCGCGGGCGGGACGACCCAGGTCTGGCCCCGAGCGTAGAGGCCGTCCGAGGGGGCTCGCGGCGCACGGGGTGCCTCGACCGGGTGGTCCGCACGGCCCGGTCGGCGGGCGCACCGGCCGGTCACCCCCGCGTCACCCAGCCGTCGGCCCGACGTCGAGCGGTCGTCACCCGACGTGTCGGTCGGCGACGCGCGGTGCACAATGCGCCGTCGCCGCCGCGGCGGCGCACCGTCCGGGCCCCTGCCCGCACGGCCCGCAGGGGGGCAGGCGTGCGGGGGCATCACCGCGGCCCCTCGGACGTTGAGGGGTCGTCGGCACGGCGTGGCCCGCGGGAGCGGACCGGTGGTCCGGGACCACCACCGGCGGGAGCGGGGCCGCCGCGCCCCGCCGGAGCAGCACCGCGGACACCCGGACCGCGGGACGACAGCAGCACACCGCCGAGCCACGAGCGGCTGACGGACCACCAGCACCGAGCGAAGGACGACATGGCCACCGACTACGACGCACCACGCAAGACCGACGACGAGCTCAACGAGGACTCCATCGAGGAGCTCAAGGCCCGCCGCAACGAGCAGAGCTCGGGCAAGGTCGACGAGGACGAGACGGAGGCCGCCGAGGGCTTCGAGCTCCCCGGCGCCGACCTGTCCAACGAGGAGCTGTCGGTGCGCGTCCTGCCGCGCCAGGCCGACGAGTTCACCTGCTCCTCGTGCTTCCTCGTGCACCACCGCAGCCAGCTCTCGCCCGAGTCGACGACGAGCCGGCTCGTCTGCACGGAGTGCGCTGCCTGACGTGCCGCACCGACGCCGGCACCGCGGACGTCGCCTCGTACGGCCGGTCCCCGCAGGGGGCCGGCCGTCGTCGTCCCGGGGGAGGGGCAGCGCGCCTCAGCCGTCGGCCGGACGCCGCTGCAGGGCCCGGGCCAGGTCGGCGGGCCGGTGGGTGGACACCAGCCAGTACGGCGCGGGGTCGTCCGGGTCGAGGACCTCGACGCGGACGACGCCGTCGGCCCACCCGCGCATGACGAGGAAGGCCCGGGCGTCGAGCGCCGGGCCCCGCTGGCGGCGGGCGTCCTCGCCGTCGTAGCCCGTCGCCGCCCCGAGGAGGGACCGCGGGATGTGCGCCCGACCCGCCACGAGCTCGTCCCGCGTCACGACGACGAGGGGGCTCGCGAGCCGCAGCAGGAGCGCCACGACGCCCCCGACCGCGAGGACGGCCGCGACGACGGCGCCGGCCCCCAGCGGCGCCACCGCCAGCCCGGTCAGGGCGGCGAGCGCCGGCGCGGCCACCCACGTGCCGGCGGACGGCAGGACGCGCTCGCGGTGGACCTCACCCGGCTCGACGGGCCCGGTGCCACCGCCGGGCGCGGTCGCGTCCGCGGGCTCCGGCGACGGCGCGGCGTCCTCGTGCGGTGGTCCCACGAGGACCAGGCTCGCACGACGACCGGGACCGGTGCGGGCCCGCCCGGCGGCGACCGGGCCCGGAGCCGGGGCGGACTACCCTGGCCGACCGTGGAGGGCTCCGACGCGTCGGTGCTCGACCCCCCGCAGGAGCGGGCGGAGGTCGTGCGCGTGCTGCTGCAGCAGCTGGACCCCGACCTGCCCGAGCCGGGCTACGCCAGGGCGGGCGACGCGGGGGCGGACCTGCGCGCGCGGCACGACGCCGAGCTGCCGCCGGGGGGACGGGCGACCGTCGCGACCGGTGTGGCGATCGCCCTGCCCGAGGGCTACGCCGCCTTCGTGCACCCGCGGTCCGGCCTCGCCGCGCGCCACGGCGTCACGACGCTCAACGGGCCGGGGACGGTCGACGCCGGCTACCGCGGGGAGGTGCTCGTGACGCTCGTCAACACCGACCGGGACCGGTCGTTCTCCGTGCGACGCGGCGACCGCGTGGCCCAGCTCGTGGTCCAGCGGGTGGCCCGGGCCGCCTTCGAGCTCGTCGAGCGGCTGCCGTCGTCCGAGCGTGGCCGGGGCGGCCACGGCTCGACGGGAGGCTGGGGGACGGCGGCGCCGGCCGTCCCGCACCGGGCCGGGTCTGCGACGGTGGACGCCGACGAGGCCGTCCTCGGGACGGCGACCGGCACGGGCGGCGCACGAGCGGCCGCGGACCGCAGGACCACCGAGACGTCCGGGCGCGCAGGCGCCCCGGGGAAGGAGCAGTCGTGAGATGGCGCCGCAGGAAGGACGAGGCCGGGGCGGTCGACCCTGACGGGGGGTCGGGCGCTGACGGCGCACCCGACGCCGCGGTCGAGGCCCCCGAGGACCCGCAGGCCGTCGCGGAGCGCGCGGCGCGCGTCGCGGCCGAGGCCGAGGCCGAGCGCGTGCGCACGGCCGCCCTGGCGCGCGAGGCGCGCCGTCAGCAGCAGGGGCCGCTGGACGCGACCGAGCTCTCGGCGGAGGACGCCGCACGTGCGCGGGTCGACCTCGGTGCCCTGCGCCTGCCCGCGGTGCAGGGCATGGAGCTGCGGCTGGAGATGGAGGAGAAGACGCAGCGGGTGATCGGCGCCGTCGTCGTCGTCGGCCCCTCCACGCTGCAGCTGCAGGCCTTCGCCGCCCCGCGGACCGAGGGCATCTGGGAGGAGGTGCGCGCCGAGATCCGCGGTCAGGTGAGCCGTCAGGGCGGCGCCGCCGAGGAGGTCGAGGGCGCCTTCGGGCCCGAGGTCCTCGCCCGCATGCCCGTGCGCAGCGAGGACGGTCGGACCGGTCACCGCCCCGTGCGCTTCGCGGGCGTCGACGGCCCCCGCTGGTTCGTCCGCGCCGTCTTCGGCGGCCGCGCCGCCGTGGACCAGGACGCCTACGCCCAGCTCGGTGCCCTGCTGCGAGGGGTCGTCGTCGACCGCGGGGACGAGGCCATGGCCCCGCGGGACATGCTGCCGCTGCGGCTGCCGCCGCAGGACCAGGCCCGTCCTGCGGCGCAGACGGCGCCCGACGACGGCGAGGACCGGGCGGACGAGGACCGGGCGGACGAGGACCGGGCGGACGAGGACCGGGCCGACGAGGACCGCGACGGCGGGGCGCCCACGCCCTCCAAGGCCGGCTCCGGCGCGTCGGGCGAGGACACGGACGGGCTGGGGCCGCTCGACCCCTTCCACCGCGGTCCGGAGACCACCGAGACGCGCTGACGCGCCTGCGGCGGGACGTCCCGGCGACGGGTCACCCCCTCGCCGGCGGCTCGACCGGGTGGTCCGGTCGCCGGCCCGCTCGGGCGGTCGACGTAGCGCCTACGCTGGGCCGTCGACCGAGGCGCTCGGGGCGTCCCGTCGCACGGGAGGCCGCGGTGCGCCTCGCGCGGGGCCCGCGCCGTGAGCCCCGTGGTCGACGGGCGATGTCGTCGGGCCCTGGTTGTCGGGCCCTGATTGTTCGGGCCCCGATTGTTCGGGCCAGGAGGAGGACGCCGTGGGAGCCACGCGCGAGGTGCTCGACCCGCAGGGGCGGCCCGGGCGGCGCAGCGGTCTCGCCGGCCTCCGCTCGGCCGTGTCCCGGTGGGGCAGCCGCGAGGAGATGCAGGCCGAGGAGGCCCAGGTCGAGTCCGCCCGGGAGGGGGGCAGCCCCTGCGCGCTCCTCGGTGACCGCCACCGCGTCCTCGTCTGCGGCACGCTGCGGAGCGTGACGTTGCGACCCCGGGCCGGGACGCCGGCGCTGGAGGCCGAGGTGTTCGACGGCTCCGGCTCGCTGGCGGTGATCTGGCTCGGACGCCGCGAGATCGCCGGCGTCGAGGCCGGCCGCCGGATCAAGGTCGAGGGGCTGGTCAGCGTGGTCGACCGTCACGCCGTGATGTACAACCCGCGCTACGAGCTGCTGCCGACCGCGGTGGCGCCCGCGTGAGCAGCGGCGCGCACGGCGTCCCCGAGGGGGGCCGGGAGCCGCGGCGCGGTGCAGGACCGGCCGCGGAGGACGGCGCCTGCGACGACCCCGCCGCGGCGGCGTCGACGGAGCACGGGGCGACCTCGCCGACGTCGACCGCTGCGGCCTCGACGACGGGGGCCGGGCCGGCCGACGGCCCGGCGACGACGGGGCGGTCCGGCCTGGCGGCCGTGGTGGGGGAGGACTTCTCGGTCGCCGAGGCGCTCGGCGGGCCCCGCGGGATCGCCGAGGTGGCCCTCCCGACCATCGTCTTCGTCGCGGTCATCAGCCTCGTGCAGGACCTGCGGACCGCGGTCTACGCCTCCATCGGCGTGGCCGCCGTCTTCGTCGTGGTCCGCCTGCTGGGGCGCAGCTCGCCGAGCCAGGCCCTCTCGGGGTTCGTCGGCGTGGCGGTGTGCGCCCTCGTCGCCTCGCGGACGGGCGAGGCCCGCAACTTCTTCGTGCTCGGCCTGCTGACCAACGTCGTGTACGCGGCCGTGTACGTGGTCTCGACCCTGCGCACCCCGGGCGTCACCCTGCGTCTCGGCCGGGGACGGCGGGTGCGCGTCCCCGAGGGACCCTGGCCGGTCCTCGGGCTCGCGCTGGGGCTGCTCACCGACGAGCGCCTGTCCTGGAAGCAGGACCCCCGGCGCGTGCGCGTCTACGTGCAGGTGACGTGGGTGTGGATCTCGGTCTTCGTCCTCCGCCTGCTCGTGCAGGGGCCGCTGTACCTGACCGACCAGGTGGCGGCCCTGGGCACCGCCCGCGTCGTCATGGGCTTCCCCTTCTTCGGCCTCGCCGCCTACGTCACCTGGGTCCTCGTCCGGCGGGTCCCCCGCGCGGGCGCCCCCGAGGCGGCCCGCGGCGAGGACGCGGCCGAGGCCGACGACGCACGGAGCGGGGCCGGCGGCGTCCAGCGACCGGACCGCACGGCCTGACCCCTCGCCCGGCCCCGGCCGGCACGGTGGTGGTCGTCGCGCCGGGCGGTCAGACGACCTCGGCGCCGTGCGTGGCGCCCGCCGCCCCGGTGTCGCGCTGCCAGCGCTCGGGGGAGAGCAGGTCGCGCAGGGGCTGCTCGTCCTCCTCCCCGGCGAGCAGGAGCAGCTCGTCGCCGGCCTCCAGCGCGTCGTCGTCGGTGGGCGCGATCGGGCGGCCCTCGCGGACCACCCCGACGAGGACGGTGTCGGCGGGCCACTCGACGTCCCCGACGGCGCGCCCGGCCAGCGACGAGGTCTCGGGGAGGGTGTAGCCGAGCATCCGGGCGCCGCCGCGGAAGGAGAAGACCTCCACGACGTCCCCGACGGCGACGGCCTCCTCGACGAGCGCCGTCATCAGCCGCGGGGTGGAGACCATGACGTCCACGCCCCAGGCCTCGTCGAACATCCACTCGTTCTTGGGGTTGTTGACCCGCGCGACGGTGCGCGGCACGCCGAACTCCGTCTTCGCGAGCAGGGACACGACGAGGTTGACCTTGTCGTCACCCGTCGCCGCCACGACGACGTCCGTGCTCTCGAGCCCCGCGCCGCCGAGCGAGGTGATCTCGCACGCGTCGGCCAGCAGCCACCGGGCCCCGGGGACGGAGGCGCGGCCGACGTTCTCGGGGTTGCGGTCCACGAGCAGGACGTCGTGGCCGCCCGCCAGCAGCTCGCGGGCGATGGAACGGCCGACGCTGCCGGCGCCGGCGATGAGCACGCGCACGGGAGGGCTCCTGTCCTGGTCGGTCGGGAGGGCGGGGTCGGTCGGGAGGGCGGGGTCGGTCGGGAGGGGCGGGGTCGGTCGGGGGTGGTGTGGCGCGGGACGTGCCGTCGGGCCCGACCTCAGTCCGGCTCGGGGCCGGCGTCGAGCGCCTTCTCGACCAGGGTCACGGCCTCGTCGGGGACGAGCAGGTGCACGACGTCGCCCTCCTGGTGCACGGTGCCCGGTCGCGGGAGCTGCGCGGTGCCGAGCCGGGTGACGAAGGCGACGCGCGTCTGCGTCGCCTGCTCCAGCTCGGCCAGCCGGTGCCCCACCCAGGAGGTGGGCACGGAGACCTGCGCGAGGTGCACGGCGCCGCTGGCGTCGGTGTAGTCGGGGACGACGCCACGGGGCAGCAGGCGTCGGACCATCTGGTCGGCCGTCCACTTGACCGTCGCGACCGTGGGGATGCCGAGCCGCTCGTAGACCTCCGCGCGCGCGGAGTCGTAGATCCGGGCGGCGACGTTCTCCACGCCGAAGACCTCCCGCGCGACGCGCGCGGCGAGGATGTTGGAGTTGTCCCCGCTGCTGACGGCGGCGAAGGCGTAGGCCTCCTCGACCCCCGCCTCCAGGAGCACGTCGCGGTCGAAGCCGACCCCGTGGACGGTGCGGCCGGCGAAGTCCGGCCCGAGCCGGCCGAAGGCCTGCTCGTCCTTGTCGACGACGGCCACCGAGTGGCCGTGGCGCTCGAGCGCCCCCGCGAGGGTCGAGCCCACCCGGCCGCAGCCCATGACGACGAAGTGCACGCGCGGACGCTACCCCCGCCCGCTGCGGTCGTCGGCGCCCGCGTGCGCCGCTCGGGGGTCGGTCGGCCCTCCACCGGCTCCTACGATCGGCGCCGTGAGCAGCATCGCGGACGGCGCCCGACGCCTCGTCCTGGGGCGTCCCTTCCGCAGCGACCGGCTCGGCCACACGCTCCTGCCCAAGCGCATCGCCCTGCCCGTGTTCGCCTCGGACGCGCTCTCCTCGGTGGCCTACGCGCCCGACGAGATCTTCCTCACGCTCGCCATCGCGGGGGTCAGCTCGTACGTGCTGTCGCCCTGGATCGGCGTGGCGGTGGTCCTCGTCATGTCGGTCGTCATCGCCTCCTACCGCCAGAACGTCCACGCCTACCCCTCGGGCGGCGGCGACTACGAGGTCGCGACGACCAACCTCGGGCGTCGCGCCGGTCTCGTCGTCGCCAGCTCCCTGCTCGTGGACTACGTCCTGACGGTGGCGGTGTCGATCTCGTCCGGCGCGCAGTACGCGGCCTCGGCCCTGCCCTTCCTCGCGGGGCACGAGACGTCGCTCGCCGTCGTCCTGGTCCTGCTGCTCATGGCGATCAACCTGCGCGGCGTCCGGGAGTCCGGCACCGCCTTCGCCGTGCCGACGTACGTGTTCATGGCCTCCGTGCTGGGCATGTGCGCCTGGGGCTTCGTGCGGGCGGCAACCGGGGACCTGCCGCAGGTGGAGAGCGCCCAGCTGGAGCTGGTGGCCGAGCCCGGGTACGAGGAGGGCCTCACCGGGGTCGTCGGGGGCTTCCTCGTGCTGCGGGCCTTCTCCTCCGGCTGCGCGGCGCTCACCGGCGTGGAGGCCATCAGCAACGGCGTGCCCGCCTTCCGCAAGCCGAAGAGCCGCAACGCGGCCACGACCCTGGCCCTGCTGGGGACCACCGCGGTCGCCATGCTCATGGGCGTCATCGCGCTGGCGAACCTGACGGGCCTGCGCTTCGCCGAGCTCCCGGCGACGCAGCTGCTGCGCGACGGCGTGCCCGTCGGCCCGGGGTACCAGCAGGACCCCGTCATCGGCCAGCTGGCCCGGGCGGTCTTCGACCACGCGCCCTTCGCGTTCTTCGTGGTCACGGCGGCGACCGGCCTGATCCTCGTGCTGGCGGCGAACACGGCCTTCAACGGCTTCCCCGTGCTCGGGTCGATCCTGGCCCGGGACGGCTGGCTGCCCCGCCAGCTGCACACCCGGGGCGACCGGCTCGCCTTCAGCAACGGCATCATCCTGCTGGCCGCCGCGGCGGTCGTCCTCGTCGTCGCCTTCGACGCGCAGGTCACGCGGCTCATCCAGCTCTACATCGTCGGGGTCTTCGTCTCCTTCACGCTCAGCCAGCTGGGCATGGTCAAGCACTGGAACCGCCACCTGCGCACGGAGGCGGACCGCGCGGCCCGGGCGCGGATGCACCGCTCGCGCGCCATCAACGCCGTCGGGCTCGGCCTGACGGGGGTCGTGCTCGTCATCGTCCTGCTGACCAAGTTCACGCGCGGCGCCTGGATCGCCATCCTGGCGATGGTCGTGCTCTTCGTCCTCATGCGCGCCATCCACCTCCACTACGACCGCGTGGCCGCCGAGCTGGAGCTCGCCGAGGGCTCCGACGTCGCGCGCGTCCTCCCGAGCCGCGTGCACGCCCTGGTCCTCGTGTCGAAGCTGCACCTGCCGACCCTGCGGGCGCTGGCCTACGCGAAGGCGTCGCGGCCCTCCGTCCTGGAGGCGGTGACCGTCGCGGTCGACCCGGGGGAGACGCGGGCGCTCCAGCGCGCGTGGGACGAGCGCGGGCTCAAGGTCCGCCTGAAGGCGCTCGACTCCCCGTACCGGGAGATCACGCGGCCGGTCGTGGACCACGTCCGCGCGCTCAAGCGGGAGAACCCGCGCGACCTCGTCGTCGTCTACGTGCCCGAGTACGTCGTCGGCCACTGGTGGGAGCAGCTGCTGCACAACCAGAGCGCCCTGCGGCTGAAGTCGAGGCTGCACTTCATCCGCGGCGTCGTCGTCGCCAGCGTCCCCTGGCAGCTCGCGTCCTCCGAGGGCGCGGACGTCGACGACCGCGTCGCGGCGCCCGGGGACGTCCGCCGCGGCGCGCCCGGTCCGACGCCGCCGCTGGGGCCCCGGTGAGCGGCGCGGAGCCGGTCGGGGCGCACGGTGCCGGCCCCGGCCCGGGGGCGCTGCTCGAGCTGGAGGTGGGCCCGGTCGCCCACGGCGGGCACTGCGTCGCCCGGCACGAGGGGCGCGTCGTCTTCGTCCGCCACGCCCTGCCGGGGGAGCGGGTGCGGGCCCGGGTGACGGAGGCGGGCGCGGAGGCGTCCTTCTGGCGCGCCGACGCCGTCGAGGTCCTCGAGGCCTCGCCGGACCGGGTCGAGCCCGCCTGCCCGGTCGCCGGCCCGGGGCTGTGCGGGGGCTGCGACTGGCAGCACGCGAGCCCGCAGGCCCAGCGGCGGCTGAAGACGGCGGTCCTGCACGAGCAGATGCAACGGCTCGCCGGTCTCGACGTCGACGCGCCGGTCGAGGAGGTCGCCGTCCCCGCGTCCGCCGGCACGTCGCCGCAGGACGCCGCCCGGGGCCTCGGCTGGCGGACGAGGGTCGCCTACGCGGTGGACGGCGCCGGCCGCCTGGGCTTCCGGGCGCACCGCGAGCACCGCGTCGTCCCCGTCGAGCGCTGCCCCATCGCGACGCCCGGCGTCGTCGACCTGGGCCTGCCGCAGCGCCGCTGGGCGGGCTGGCAGTCCGTGGAGGCCGTCGTCCCCGGCGCCGCCGACGACGCCCTGGTCGTCGCGAGCCGCCGGCCCGACCGGACCACCGGCCGGGGCGCGCCGCGGCTGCCCGCGGTGCCGGCGGGTGCGTCGGTGGCCACGACGACCTCGCGCGGCCCGCGGCAGCCCCCCGGTCCGGTGACCCGCGTGCGTGGACGCACGTGGGTGCGCGAGGAGGTGCGCGGCCGCTCCTTCCGCGTGACCGGGGCCGGGTTCTGGCAGGTGCACCCCGGCGCGGCGGAGGTGCTCACGGACGCCGTCCTGGAGGCCCTCGCACCGCAGCCCGGCGAGGCCGCGCTCGACCTCTACAGCGGGGCGGGGCTGCTCACGGCGGCGCTCGCGGACGCGGTGGGGGAGAGCGGTCGGGTGACCGCGGTCGAGGGCGACGCCCGCGCCGTCGCGGACGCGCGGCGCAACCTGCACGGCACGCCGGGTGCCGAGGTCGTCCACGGACCGGTCCAGCGGGTGCTCGAGGGGCGTGCCGCCGCGACGGAGGAGGGCCCGGCGCAGCCCGTGGACGTCGTCGTCCTCGACCCGCCCCGCACCGGCGCCCGCGCCGGGGTCGTGGCCGCCGTCGCCGCGCTGCGGCCCCGCGCGGTCGCGTACGTGGCGTGCGACCCCGCGGCCCTGGCCCGCGACGTGGCGACCTTCGCGGGCCACGGGTACGAGCTGCGCACCCTGCGCGCCTTCGACCTCTTCCCGAGCACGCACCACCTCGAGGCGGTCGCCCTGCTGGAGCCCCGCGCGTAGTCCCGGTCCGTCGTCCCCGTGACGTCGGGGCCGGCGGCCGGGGGCGCCGCGCGGGCGGCCCCGGCCACCGGGCCCTCAGCGGGCGGGCGAGACCTCGTCGGGGTCGCCGTCCGGGTCGTGACCGGGCTCGGTGTCGTCCTGGGCGACCCCGTCGACCGACCCGCCGCGCTCGTCGCGCGGGTGCATCTCGCCGGGGTCCGCGTCGCTGTCGCCGGGGCCGGCCGCGCCGTCCCCGCGCACGCCGTCACCGCTGGTGGAGGTGCTCATGGCTGCTCCCGTCCTCTCGCGGACGACCGCCGGTGGCCGTCCGCACGCCTCGACCGTAGGCCTGCGCCGGCCGGGGGCGCGCGCCGGCCGGCCCGCGCCTCCCGACGTCGGCGCCGTCCGACGTCGGAGGGCTGCCGCCGTCGGTGCGCACCCACGTCGGAGTCGGTCATGTGCTCCTCGGGCCCGGCGCCGTGAGCCGTGACACCGTGGGGTCCGGGGCCTAGTATCTCGACGTCAAGATACTTCGGTCCCCACCTGGTCGGCGTCGACGGGAGACGACATGAGCACCACGAGCGAGAGCACCCCCACCACCGGGCCCGGGAGCGGGTCGGCCGGGACGGGCTCCGGCCCCGACACCTTCGGGGCGCGCGGCGTCCTCGAGGTGGGCGGCGCGGAGCACGGCATCTACCGCCTGTCCGCGGTCGAGGGGGCGCAGCGGCTGCCGTACAGCCTCAAGGTGCTCCTGGAGAACCTGCTGCGCACCGAGGACGGGGCGAACGTCACCGCCGACCACGTGCGGGCGCTGGCCGGCTGGGACCCCACGGCCGAGCCGGACACGGAGATCCAGTTCACGCCGGCCCGCGTCGTCATGCAGGACTTCACCGGCGTCCCCTGCATCGTCGACCTCGCCACGATGCGCGAGGCCGTCGCCGAGCTGGGCGGCGACCCCACGCGGATCAACCCGCTGGCGCCCGCCGAGCTGGTCATCGACCACTCCGTCGTCATCGACGTCGCGGGCCGGCCGGACGCCTTCGAGCGCAACGTCGAGATCGAGTACGAGCGCAACGGCGAGCGGTACCAGTTCCTGCGCTGGGGCCAGGGCGCCTTCGACGACTTCAAGGTCGTCCCGCCCGGCACCGGCATCGTCCACCAGGTCAACATCGAGCACCTGGCGCGCGTCGTCTTCGACCGGGACGGCGTCGCCTACCCGGACACGCTGGTGGGTACCGACTCCCACACGACGATGGTCAACGGCCTCGGCGTGCTGGGCTGGGGCGTGGGCGGCATCGAGGCCGAGGCCGCGATGCTCGGCCAGCCGGTGAGCATGCTCATCCCGCGCGTCGTGGGCTTCAAGCTGTCGGGGGAGATCCCGGCGGGGGTGACGGCGACCGACGTCGTGCTCACCATCACCCAGCAGCTGCGCCGGCACGGCGTCGTCGGCAAGTTCGTCGAGTTCTACGGCGACGGCGTCGCCGAGGTGCCGCTGGCGAACCGCGCCACCATCGGCAACATGAGCCCGGAGTTCGGCTCGACGGCGGCGATCTTCCCGGTCGACGAGGAGACGCTGCGCTACCTGCGCCTCACCGGGCGCAGCGAGGAGCAGGTCGCCCTCGTCGAGGCCTACACCAAGGAGCAGGGCCTCTGGCACGACCCGGCGCAGGAGGCGACCTACTCGGAGTACCTCGAGCTCGACCTGTCCACGGTCGTCCCCAGCATCGCGGGCCCGAAGCGCCCGCAGGACCGCGTGGCGCTGTCCGAGGCCAAGGAGTCCTTCCGCGGCGCGCTCGCCGACTACGTCACCGACGACGAGCAGGCGCCGGAGAGCCCGCAGGACGAGGCGCTCGAGGAGACGTTCCCGGCCAGCGACGCGCCCTCCGGAGGCGGCAGCTCGAGCGCCGGGCAGCCGGTCGCCGCGACGACGGCCACGAGCCGCGCCTCGCGGCGGGTCCCGGTGACCCTCGCCGACGGCACCACGACGGAGCTCGACCACGGCCACGTGGCCATCGCGTCGATCACCTCGTGCACCAACACGTCGAACCCGACCGTCATGGTCGCCGCGGCGCTGCTCGCGAAGGCCGCCGTGGAGCGCGGCCTCGTGGCGAAGCCCTGGGTGAAGACGTCGCTGGCGCCGGGCTCCAAGGTCGTCATGGACTACTACGCCCGCGCCGGGCTCACGCCGTACCTGGAGAAGCTCGGCTTCCACCTCGTCGGCTACGGCTGCACGACGTGCATCGGCAACTCCGGGCCGCTCGCGCCCGAGGTGTCGCAGGTGGTGAACGAGCAGGACCTGGCCGTCGTGTCGGTGCTGTCCGGCAACCGTAACTTCGAGGGCCGGATCAACCCCGACATCAAGATGAACTACCTCGCGAGCCCGCCGCTCGTCATCGCCTACGCGCTGGCGGGGACGATGGACTGGGACCCGGAGACCGAGCCGCTGGGGCAGGACGAGTCCGGCGCCGACGTGTTCCTGCGCGACGTCTGGCCGAGCGCGTCGGAGGTCGACGAGGTCGTCACCGGCTCGATCACCACGGACATGTTCACCACCGACTACGCGGACGTCTTCGCGGGCGACGACCGGTGGCGCTCGCTGCCGACCCCCGAGGGCGAGACCTTCGCGTGGGACGGGGAGTCCACCTACGTGCGCAAGCCCCCGTACTTCGAGGGGATGAGTGCCGAGCCGGCGCCGCTCACCGACATCGACGGCGCCCGGGTGCTCGCCCGGCTCGGCGACTCGGTGACGACCGACCACATCAGCCCGGCCGGGTCCATCAAGGCGGACAGCCCCGCGGGCCGGTACCTGTCCGAGCACGGCGTCGAGCGGGGGGACTTCAACTCCTACGGGTCCCGGCGCGGCAACCACGAGGTGATGATCCGCGGCACCTTCGCGAACATCCGGCTGCGCAACCAGCTGCTGGACGGCGTCGAGGGCGGCTTCACGCGGGACTTCACGGCCGGCGGCGAGCAGACGACCATCTACGACGCGGCGCAGTCCTACGCCGCGGCGGGCACGCCGCTCGTCGTCCTCGCCGGCAAGGAGTACGGGTCCGGGTCCAGCCGCGACTGGGCGGCCAAGGGCACCCGCCTGCTCGGCGTGCGCGCCGTCGTCGCCGAGAGCTACGAGCGCATCCACCGCTCGAACCTCATCGGGATGGGCGTCCTGCCGCTGCAGTACCCCGACGGGGAGACCGCGGAGAGCCTGGGGCTGGACGGGACGGAGACCTTCTCCGTCGCCGGCGTGACGCAGCTCGACGAGGGCACCACGCCGCGGGCGCTGCGGGTGACCGCGACGAAGGAGTCGGGCGAGGAGGTCGCCTTCGACGCCCGGCTGCGCATCGACACGCCGGGGGAGGCGGACTACTACCGCCACGGCGGGATCCTCCAGTACGTCCTGCGCTCGCTGCTGGGCGGTGGGGCGCGTGGCTGACGACCTCATGACGAGCGGCGACCAGCCCGGCGGCTGGCCGCCGGGGAGCCTCGTCGTGTGGGCGACCGTGCAGGTGCGCGAGGACGTCGTCGAGGAGTTCCTCGCCGGCATCGCCGACGACGCGCGCTGCTCGGTCCGGGACGAGGAGGGGTGCCTCGGGTTCACGGTGACCCGGGACGCCGCCGACCCGCTGCGCTTCCACTTCCACGAGGTGTACGCGAGCCGGGAGGCCTTCGAGGTCGACCACCAGGGCTCGGCGCACTTCGCCCGGTGGGACGAGGTGTCGCAGCGGACGGTCATCCGCACCGACGTCGTGCTCTCGGAGGTCGTGGCGCTGCCGTAGCCCGAGCTCGTGACGACGGCCGGTCACCCCGTAGGGGAGGTGACCGGCCGTCGTCGTCCCGGCGAGCCGCCGTACGGACGTCGTGCGGTGCGGCTCGTCTGGACGTCCACCTCCCGGATGACCTCGCGGGCGAGGCCGAGGAGGCGGGTCCATCCGTCCGCGGTGACGCAGGAGGCCGTGAGGTGGTCCCTCGTCCGGTACTCGGCCGATACCTGGCTCGCCGCGGTGCCCACCATCTCTGCGGCCGCACGGGTGACCCCTGCCCGCGGTCCCGACGTCATCGGCTGCCGCTCGTTGCCGCGGTGGACGTCGAGCCAGGGCTCTTCCGAGGCTTGCATCGGGTGACCACGGACCGCCGACTCCATGCACGGGCAGCCGGCGCCCGAACGGCCGGTCGCGCACCACGCCGCGGTCGACCCGCTCGAGATCTCCTGGCGGTGACGACGGAAGCCGTCAGGCGAGGTGCTGGACGAGGACCTGGAGGTCCGTCCCCGGGGCCACCGTCACCTCGGCGAGGGCGCCGTCGACGAGCGTCAGCTGTGGGGTGGTGTGGCCGCAGTCGACGTCGAGGACGACCGGGACGTCGAGGCCGGCCAGGGCACTGCGGACGGCGTCGTGCTGGGTGAAACCACCGGAGGCAGGCGCGGTGGTCCTGCCGACGAGGACGGCGGAGCCGACGTCGAACCAGCCGGCCAGTCGCAGCCGCCACAGGTGGCGGGCGACGTCGGTGGCCGTGTCCCCGCCGGCCTCGAGGTGGAGCAGGAGCCCCTCGCCTCCGGCGTGCTCGGCGGCGAAGCGCGGGACGTCCCCGTAGGCAGTGCCGGCGAGGATCGAGATCGTCTCGACGCACCCGCCCAGCAGACGCCCCCGAGCCCGCACGGGCCCCGCTCCGGGGTCGAGCGACGACCAGGTCCCGGCGCGGTCGTAGGTCCGGTCGGTGACGGCGGGGTCGGCCCCCCAGTCGTCGAAACCGTCGGTGCGGTGCCGGTGAGCGGGGCCCTGCTCGAGGCTCGAGCCGGCCGGTGCGGAGGCGACGTCGAGCCAGGACGCCAGCGGTGCCAGCACCCGGTAGGGGGTGTCCATGAGGTTGGGGCCGTGGATGGAGGCCCAGCCGAGCCTGGTCGTCAGCGCCACGGTGAGGGCGGAGATGTCGGAGTACCCGACCAGCCAGGTCGGTTCGGCGGCTGCCAGTGCGTCCCAGTCGAGCAGGGGGAGGACTTCGACGGCGAGCTCGCCGCCCCAGGGCGGGACGACCGCTCGCACCGCGGGGTCGCAGAGCATGTCCTGCAGCTCGGCGGCGCGCTCGGCCACGGGGGCGCTGACGACGTCGGCGTGCGGTCCCCCCTCGTCACGGTCGATGAGGCACTCGCCGAGCCGGACGTCGAAGCCACGCCCCCGAAGGTCCTCGACGGCGAAGCAGAGTCGCGGCGCCAGGACCGCCGGGACCCCGCTCGAGGGGGCGGTCACCCCGACGAGGTCGCCCTCGAGCAGCGGGCGGGGGTACCTCATGGCCATCGCCGGAGTGTGTCAACCGGGTTCGGTCGCCCTCTTCGGAGCATCGAGGTCTCGGCACGCGTCGGTGCCTCGACACTGGACGCATGGGTGAGCGGCGCCGCGGCGCACGTGCCGACCAGCACGGCACGCAGCCGCTCGTGACCGACGTCGTCCTCTGGTCCGTGCAGCACCCTCCGGTCGAGCTCGTCGTCGGGCGGTGGGCCGTCGTCGCCCTGGAGGGCGCCCTCGACATGGTCACCGCCGGCGGTGGCGCCCCCGAGCTCCCGCGCCGGCCCCCGCGCGTCCCGGTCGACCCCCTCGAGCCTCTCGACCTCGCCGGCCCGCTGACCATCCGGGGAGCAGCACCCTGGCTGCCCCGACCGGCCCTGGGACCCCAGCACATCAGCGCGAACAGCCACTCAGCCTGCCTGGACCGGACGGGACACGGCGCGTCCCCCCCGCTCCCTCTCCCCGACCTCACCGTGGCCGCAGCGACGTGCCACGACCGCTACCGACGACGACGACGAGCCTCGGCCGTCTGGTCCCTCGAGGTCACCGGTCCGCAGGCGCGCGCGACCATCACCGGTCCCTGGCTGGCCCTGGCCTGGCTCGCCCACCTCGCCGGCTGGCCGGAACCCGGGCGCGCCGGGCAGGGCTGACGGACGTCGCCGTCGAGCGTCCGCGCTTCCTACGCTGCTGCAGGTGGTCACGACCAGGGCGGCGCGGCGCGAGGACGCCGACGCCCTCGGCGGGGTCCACGTGGCCACCTGGCGCAGCGCCTACGTCGGCCTGCTCCCCCAGGGGCTGCTGGACGGACTCTCGGCCGAGGGCTCGGCAGCGCGATGGCGGCGCCTGCTGCCGTGCTCGCCACCGCTGGTCTGCCTCGTGGCCGTCGACCGGACGGACCGGCCCACCGGCTTCGCCTTCGCCGGCCCGCACCGCGACGACGCGGAGCCCGGCACCGCGGAGCTGTACTCGCTCTACGTCCACCCCGACCACAGCGGCGCGGGCGCCGGCACGGCCCTGCTCGAGCAGACGCGGGACCTCCTGCGCGCGGCCGGCTTCACCCGCGCCCGCCTGTGGGTGCTGACGACCAACCACCACGCCCGGGACTTCTACGAGCGCCGCGGCTGGACCGCCGACGTCGGCACCCGGGTCGAGACCCGCGACGGAGCCGAGCTCCACGAGACCCGGCTCACCGTCGACCTCGCCTCGCCTCGCACGTGACGAACCCCGTCCAGGCCCGACCCCGCACCAGCTCGCGTCCGTAGACCACCGGCGGCTGAGCCGGCGGCACGGCTGACCAGCCTGCTCTACCGTGCGTGACCACCCACTGCTCGACGACCGCCTGCCGGTCCGGCGCGGCATCCTCGGTCCGTGCCGGCACCCAGCCTCGCGGAGATCAAGGTGGCCGTCCGTGCTGCCCGGGGGACCTGACACCGCCTACGCCAGCGACGCCTCCATGAGCCGCGGAACTCGTCCGTCACGAGGCCAGTGCGGCACGACGGTCCTGGTCGTGCACGACCTGCTCGGTGGCGACCTGGTGGTCGCCGACCTTGAGCACGACGGACGCGTCGACGCGGCGCACGACCGGGACGTGCTGCCGGACGGCGTCGAGGTCGACCTCGTCCGGGACCAGCTCGCCGCCGACGAGCGTCTGGTCGGTCGTCCCGCGCCGGCTCGTCGTCGTACGGGAACGGTCCTCGCCGGGCGAGGCCGCGTACCGGGTGCTGCGCGCCTGGGTGGCGCGGTCCCACGATGCTGCAGGGGCCTGCCTCACCGTTGCCGACACGTGACCCGGAGTCAGCCGAGGGTGCCGGCGAGGTCGGCGAGCGACGCGATCGTGGGCCGGTACTCCGCACAGGCAGTTCCCTGCCGGTCGAGCCAGACGCCGCGCAGACCGGCGGCCGTTGCCGGGCGGGCGTCGACGTCGAGGCGGTCACCGACGTAGACGACCGTCGCCGGGTCGACGCCGAGACGCCGGCACGCGAGGGCGAAGGCCTGCGGGTCGGGCTTGGAGGCACCCAGCGAGCTCGACGTCATGACCACCTCGACGTGGTGGGCGAGGTGGGTACGGCGGAGCTTGTCCTCCTGCTGCGCCTGGTCACCGTTGCTCAGGACCGCCAGGCGCAGGTGCGCCAGCGCCTCCAGGCACGGGGCGGCGTCGTCGAAGGGGCGCCATGCGGCCTCGTAGTGGTGCAGGCAGTCCTCGAACGTGCGGTCCAACGACTCCTCGCTGAGCCGGCCGGCGTCGATGCCGACCTGCGGCAGGAAGTCGCGCAGCCGCCGCCGGCGCTGCTCCTGGAAGGAGATGTCCCGGGCGCGGAAGGCCGGGAAGTGCCGCTCGGCGACGTCGTCCCACACCTGGACCAGCTGCTCGAGACACTCCTCGCCGGTGGCCAGCCGTTGGCTGGTCAACCAGCCGATGAGTCCCTCGCGGAGGGCGGTGTCGTGGTCCACCAGGGTGCCGTCGAGGTCGAACAGCACGACGGACGGCGGAGGCACCCGCAGAGGCCAGGACGTCCGCCGATCGTCACCTCGGCTCATCGGGGCGATGCTTGTCGCCCGGGGGAGCCAGGTACAGGTCCTCGGGCCCGCCCTTGCCCTCGGGGCGACCTCGTCGCGGAACGCGCCGCGGTCGCCGCCTGTCGTACGGCACTCACCGGGCGCGCCGGGATCAGGCCTGGGAGCTGAAGGCGGCGTCGAAGGAGGCGGTCGGCAGGTCCCACAGCAGCGAGCGCACGAAGCCGACGGCCTCGGCGGCGCCCTTGAGGCGGTCCATGCCGGCGTCCTCCCACTCCACCGAGATCGGGCCGGCGTAGCCGATGGCCCGCAGGGCGCGGAAGGAGTCCTCCCACGGCACGTCGCCGCGCCCGGTCGAGACGAAGTCCCAGCTGCGGCGCGGGTCGCCCCACGGCAGGTGCGAGCCGAGGACCCCCGCTCGGCCGTTCGTCGGGCGCAGGCGGGTGTCCTTGCAGTCGACGTGCACGATCCGGTCGGCGAACTCGGTGATGAAGGCGACCGGGTCGATCCCCTGCCACATCATGTGGCTCGGGTCCCAGTTGAAGGCGAAGGCGTCGCGGTGCTCGAGGACCTCCAGCGCCCGGACGGTCGACCAGTAGTCGTAGGCGATCTCGCTCGGGTGCACCTCGTGGGCGAAGCGGACGCCCTCGCCGTCGAAGACGTCGAGGACCGGGTTCCAGCGGGTGGCGAAGTCCTCGTACCCGGCGTCCATGACGCTCGCGGGCACGGGCGGGAACTGGGCGACGTACGGCCAGATCTTCGAGCCGGTGAACCCGACGACGACGTCGACCCCGAGCCGGCGCGCGGCCCGTGCAGTCGTCCTCAGCTCCTCCGCGGCGCGCTGCCGCACGCCCTCGGCGTCGCCGTCGCCCCACACCCGGGACGGGACGATGGCCTCGTGGCGGAAGTCGATCGGGTCGTCGCACACCGCCTGGCCGGACAGGTGGTTGGAGATCGCCCAGAGGCCCAGCCCGTGGCGGTCGAGGACGTCCCGGCGGTCCGCGAGGTAGGCGTCGTCCTCGACGACGCGCTGCACGTCGAGGTGGGGACCGCAGGCGACCTCCAGGCCGTCGTAGCCCCACGACGCCGCGAGCCGCGCGACCTCCTCGAACGGGAGGTCGGCCCACTGCCCGGTGAAGAGGGTCACGGGCTGCTGCTGGCCCTCGCCCGCGGTGCCCTCGGTCGTCGTCTCGGTCATGTCGGACCCTCTCTGCAGATCGGTGCTCGGCGGGCTGGGGAGGACGGGGCGGTGCGTCAGGCGGGGGCGGGCGCGTCGACCCAGCCGCCCGAGGCGGTGGAGGCCAGGACGGCCGCGGTGACGTCCACGGCACGGGCGCCGTCGACCGCGAGCGGCAGCGCCTCGGGCGCCTCGCCGCGGACGGCGGCGTGCACGTCGGCGACGAAGGCGTCGAACGCGTCCTGGTAGCCCTGCGGGTGTCCCGCGGGGACGGCGCACAGGCGGGCGGCGTCGGGGGAGAGCTGGTCGGCGTCCCGGGGGAGCAGGAGGCTGCCGGCCCGGCGCCCGACCCACAGCGTCTCGGGGTGCTCCTGGTCGAAGGCGAGGCTCTCGGTGCTGCCGGCGACCTCGAGGTGGAGGCGGTTCTTGCGTCCCGGCGCCACCTGCGAGACGAGCAGGGTGCCGATCGCGCCGCCCGCCGTCGCGACGACGACCGCGGCGGCGTCCTCGGTGCGCACGTCCGTGTGCTGCGCACGGTCGGCGTGGACGGTCGACGTCGTGGCGACCAGCCGGACGACGTGGTCTCCGGTCACCGTCTCCAGCAGGTCGACGAGGTGGGAGCCGATGTCGGCGAACGCGCGGCTGGGGCCGCCCACCGCGGGGTCGACGCGCCAGTCGTCGTCCTCGGGGGAGAGCATCCAGTCCTGGAGGTAGGAGCCGGTCACCGTCAGCACCCGGCCCACCGCGCCGGAGCGGACCCGGGCGCGCGCCTCGCGGACCATCGGGTGGAACCGGTAGACGAACGGCACGGCCACGACGACGCCGGCCTCCCGGGCCGCCGCGACGACCTCGGCGGCGTCCGCCGCACCCGTGGCGAGGGGCTTCTCGCAGACGACGTGCTTGCCGGCGCGGACGGCCGCGAGCGCCTGCTCGGCGTGGCGGGCGTTCGGGGTGCAGACGTGCACGACGTCCACGGCGTCGTCGGCGAGCAGCTCGTCCAGGTCGGCGTAGCCGCGCTCCAGCCCGTGCTCCGCCGCCGCCCGCCGCGAGCCCTCCGGGGTGGAGGTGAGCGCCCCGACGAGCCGCGAGCGTGCCGACCGCGCCGCACGGGTGTGGACGCCGGCCATGAACCCGCCCCCGACGACGGCGGTGCCCAGCGGTCGCCCCGGCGCCGGTGAGCTCACAGCGTCCGCGCCCGCGGGTCCCAGTCCTCGGGCAGCGCCGGGGCGACGTCGACGGTGCTCGTGACCTCGACCGGCTCGCCCCGCTCACCGGCCTCGGCGATCGCCACCATGGCGTCGAGCACGTGGAAGGCGAGCTCGCCGGAGGCCCGTTCGGGGACGCCCGCGCGGACGGCGCGGGCGAGCTCGACGACGCCCGTCCCGCGCGTGCTCGTCGCGCCGACGGCAGGACGGGCGCTCGGCTCCTCGCCGCCGTCGTGGACGACGACGTCGCCGTCGAAGGTGTTGGGGTCGGGGACCTCCATCGACCCCGTGACCCCGGTGACCTCGAAGAGGGTGCGCCGGATCTGCGACTCGAAGCTGAAGGTGCACTGCGCGCTCGCGCCGCCCTCGAAGCGCAGGAGGGCGGCGACGTGCGTGGGCACGGTCACGGGGAACGTCTCGCCGGCGCGCGGGCCCGAGCCGATCGTGCGGACCTCCCGGGAGCGTGACGTCTCCGCCGAGACCCGGGCGACCGGCCCGAAGAGCTGGACGAGCGCCGTGAGGTAGTACGGCCCCAGGTCGAAGAGCGGGCCCGCGCCCTCGGCGAAGAGGAAGTCCGGGTTCGGGTGCCACGCCTCGGGGCCGGGGTTCTGCAGCGACGTCAGCGCGCTCTGCGGGACGCCGACGGCGCCGTCCTCGAGCATCCGCCGGGCGGTCTGCAGGCCGGCGCCGAGGAACGTGTCGGGCGCCGTCGCGACCCGCAGGCCCGCGTCGTGGGCGGCGTCGAGCAGCCGCTGCCCGCTGGCCCGGTCGAGGGCGAAGGGCTTCTCGCTCCACACGTGCTTGCCGGCCGCGAGGACCTGCAGCGCGACCTCGACGTGCACCTGCGGCAGCGTGAGGTTGACGACGACCTCGATGTCGTCGTCCGCGAGCAGGTCGGCCACCGAGCCGTGGCCGGGGACGCCGAACTCCTCCGCCCGCACCCGCGCCCGTGCCTCGTCGAGGTCGGCGACGAACCGCACGTCCAGGTCCGGGAACGTCGTGAGGTTGCCGAGGTACTGGTGGCTGATGACCCCGGCCCCGATGACGCCGACGCCGACGGGGCCGGTGCGGGCTCCTGCGGCCCCCGTGCTCGCGGCGCTCACGCGAGCCCCTGCTCGGTGAGCCACCGGACGCTGCCGGCGACGGCCTCGAAGCGGTCCCCGCGGGAGTCGTCGAGCTCGACCACGCGCAGCGCGTGCGGCGCGGCCTCGACGATCGCGCGGACGGGGAGCGTGCCGCTGCCGACGGCGACCTGGTCCTTCGTCTCCGTCGTCGCGGGGCCGTCCTTGACGTGCAGCGCGACGACGCGGTCGCCCAGGCGCGGCAGCAGGGCCACCGGGTCGTGGCCGCCCACGGCCACCCAGTAGGTGTCGACCTCGAGGACGACGTCGCTGCCCTCGAGGTGGCGGGCGAGCACCTCCAGGGCCGGCGTCCCGTCGAGGACGCTCTCCAGCTCGTGGGCGTGGTTGTGGTAGCCGACGCGCACGCCGGAGCGCTGCGCCACCCGGGCCGCGGCGACGAGGTCCGCGGCGACCGCGGCGACGTCCTCCTCGGTGCCCCAGCGCTCGGCGGGCACGTGCGGCTCGACGACGGTGCCGATGCCGAGGTCGGCCGCCGCGGCGAAGACGCGGTCGAGGGAGTCCTCGTCCTCGCCGACGAGGTGCTGGTGCGTCGTCGGCGCGGACAGGCCGGCGTCGACGAGACCGTGCGCGAGCCCGGGGAACGTCGTGAAGGCGAACGGCTCGACCTGCTCGAGCCCCAGGTCCGCCAGCCGTCGCAGCGTGCCGGTCAGGTCCTCCGCGAGGGCCTCGCGGACCGTGTAGAGCTGGACGGACAGGCGTGACGGCGCGGTCGCGCGGGTGGGGGACGTGCTCATGGGTCTCCTCGTCGAGAGCGGGCGGGGGCGGTGGCCGTCGACCCGCGTGGCGCCCGCCATCAAAGCACTTCTGCCCCTGCGTCGACGGAAGTGCCCCGACGGGCACGACCCGACGGCGCGGCCCGGCGGACGTGCGGTCGTCCCCACCCGCGGCACCCGCCGGGCGGCCTCAGCGGGTCGGCGTCAGCGGGTCGGCGTCAGCGGGGCGGCGTCAGCGGGGCGGGGGTGACCGCACGGCGTGCACCAGCTCCTCGGGCCGCTCCTCCGGCACCCAGTGCGACACGCCGTGCAGCGTGCGGGCGCGGTACGGGCCCACGACGTGGTCACCGCACCGGGCCGCGGTGCCGCGCGCGACGAAGGCGTCGCGGTCGCTCCACAGGTAGGTCGTCGGGACGGCGACCGCCGGCACGGCGTCCAGGTCCCGGCCGCGCAGGGCGCGGTACCAGGCGAGGGCGCCGGCCAGCTCGTCCGCGCGGACGAGCGGTCGCAGGTGCGCGTCGACGAGGTCGGGCCGCACCGCGGAGCCCGCGAAGGCGGCCCGCAGGCCGCGGCCCCCGCCGGCGAGCAGGACCCGCTCGGCGGTGCCGCGCCGGCGCAGCAGCCGGACGTAGCTCGAGCGCAGCTGCTGCCCGCGGTCCTCGCGGAGCCCGGCCACGTAGGCCCGCGGGTGGGGGACCGAGACGGCGACGAGGTCGGCGACCCGCTCCGGGTGCGCCGCGGCGAGCGCCCACGCGACGACGGCGCCCCAGTCGTGACCGACGACGCTCACGCGCTCGGGGCCGGGTCCGGGGCTCCCGTCCTCGTCCTCGCTCCCGTGCCCGCCCTCGCGCAGGGCCCCGGGCAGGGCCTCGAGCACCGCCACGGCGTCGGCGACGAGCCGGTCCAGGCGGTAGCGCCCGACGTCGCGGGGACGCCCCGTGGCGGCGTACCCGCGCTGCTCGGGGACGAGGCACGGCCGCCCCTCGGCGGCCAGGGCCGGGACGACGGCGTCGAAGGAGCGCCAGGAGCCGGGGAAGCCGTGGAGCAGCAGGACGGGCGCCCGGGCCGCCGTGCCGGCCCGGGCGGGGGTGACGTGCACCGGGAGCACGACGTCGTCCTCGACCGCGACGTCCACCACCCACGGGCGCACCGACCCCCCGCCCGCCCGGCCTCCGGGGTCGCCCTCCCGGCCGCCGGTGCCGTCGTCGCTGCCGCCGGGGTCGGGGGGTGTGGTCACCCCCGCAGCCTCGCCGCTGTCGGGGGGCGGGCGCACGATGGACGGGTGCCTCCTCCTCCAGGTCCGTCCCGCTCCCCGACCGCCCGCGCCCCCGTGCGGCTGCGCGGGGCGTCGGCCCCGGGCCAGGCGCCGCCGGGGTGGCCGGTCGACGTCCCGCCGCCGGGGGCCGACGGCTGGCAGGCGCGGGCGGCGTCCTGGCTGCTGGACGTCTGCCCCCCGGACTACCGCGGGCACCCCGTCCTCGCCCGGCAGCCCCGGGTGCTCGCCCGGCTCGCCGTCCTGCACGCGAGCGCCCAGCTCGACGGCCTGCGCCGCGCCGTCGCGACGCTGCGGGCGGACCTGTCCGACGTCGTGGGTCCCCGCGTCGTGGACGAGGCGCTCGCCGCCCTCGAGGCCGAGCGCGTCCGGCTGCTGGCCGTCGAGGAGGGCGCCGTCCTCGTCGAGCGAGCGCTCGCCGGCGCGCGCGTCGTGCCCTCCCTGTAGCGGGCGCCCGGGTCCCGGCGCGGGCGTCCGGTGGCCCGCGGCGGCGCCGCCCGGGTGGGGCGGCCCGGGTGGGGCGGTGCGGTGCGGTGGGAGGTCGGGAGGGGGCGCACCTACAGTGGCGTCCCCGAGGACGGGCGCAGCCCCGACCCCAGGACGGGCCGAGGCCACGACCCGGGGACGCGACCGGGCGGTGCCCGGGGGACCGAGACGAGGTGGTACGCGGTGGCGAGCCCGCAGACGAACCCCGAGGTGGGTCCTGAGCCGGCGGGGCCGTCCTCCGGCGCCGCCCAGCAGCGGGACCGCCGGGGCGCGCGGTCGGCTCGCCCGGTGCTGCCGGGCGTGGAGGGGCCGAGCGACCTGAGGGCCCTGGACCCCGAGCAGCTGCGCCGTCTCGCCGACGAGGTGCGGGTGCACCTCGTGGAGTCGGTCTCCCGCACCGGAGGGCACCTCGGCCCGAACCTCGGCGTCGTCGAGCTGACGATCGCCCTGCACCGCGTCTTCGACAGCCCGCACGACACCGTGGTGTTCGACACCGGCCACCAGTCGTACGTGCACAAGCTCCTCACCGGCCGGCAGGACCTCTCGACCCTGCGCACGCGCGGCGGCGTCGCCGGCTACCCGAGCCGGGCGGAGTCCGAGCACGACGTCGTCGAGAACAGCCACGCCAGCACGTCCCTGTCCTGGGCGGACGGCATCGCCCGCGCGCGGACGCTGACGGGTGAGGGCGACCGCTGCACGGTCGCCGTGGTCGGCGACGGCGCCCTGACCGGCGGCATGGCCTGGGAGGCCCTCAACAACATCGCCGCCGCCCAGGACCGGCCGCTCGTCATCGTCGTCAACGACAACGAGCGCAGCTACGCTCCCACGATCGGCGGTCTCGCGCACCACCTCTCGACGCTGCGGGCGACCAGGGGCTACGAGCGGTTCCTCGACTGGGGCAAGCAGGCGCTGCAGCGGGTCGGCACCCCGGGCCGGCTCGCCTACGACACGCTGCACGGGATGAAGAAGGGCCTCAAGGACATCGTCGCCCCGCAGGGCATGTTCGAGGACCTGGGGCTGAAGTACCTCGGCCCGGTGGACGGCCACGACCTCGAGGCGCTGGAGCGGGCGATGACCATCGCCAAGGACTTCGGCGGCCCCGTCATCGTCCACGCGCTCACGACCAAGGGCCACGGGTACGCGCCGGCGCTGGCCGACGTCGCCGACCAGTTCCACGCCGTGGGCGTCATCGACCCGGTGACCGGGCAGCCCGTCGCCGCCGGCGGCGCGCCGAAGCGTGCGTCGTGGACGTCCGTCTTCGCCGACGAGGTGCTCGCGGTCGCCCGCGAGCGGGACGACCTCGTGGGCGTCACCGCCGCCATGCTCATCCCGGTGGGCCTGCACAAGATGGCCGAGGCCATGCCCGAGCGCGTCGTCGACGTCGGCATCGCCGAGCAGCACGCGACGACGTCCGCGGCGGGCATGGCCTTCGCGGGCCTGCACCCGGTCGTCGCCCTCTACGCCACCTTCCTCAACCGCGCCTTCGACCAGGTGCTCCTCGACGTGGCGTTGCACCGCGCCGGCGTGACCTTCGTCCTCGACCGCGCCGGCATCACCGGCCCGGACGGGCCCAGCCACCACGGGGTCTGGGACATGGCGCTGCTGCAGCACGTCCCCGGGCTGCGGCTCGCGGCCCCGCGGGACGGGACCCGGCTGCGTGAGGAGCTGCGCGAGGCCGTCGGCGTCGACGACGCCCCGACGGTCGTGCGGTTCCCCAAGGGCGCGGCGCCCGAGGACGTCCCCGCGCTGGAGCGGCTCGGCGGCACCGGCTCGTGGGGCGCGCCCGACGTCCTCGCGCGCACGGGGGAGGCGCCCGACGGCTCCTCGTCCACGGGCAGCGCCCGGGACGTGCTCGTGGTCGCCGTCGGCGGCCTCGCCGGGCTCGGGCTCGACGTGGCCCGGCGGTTGGAGCCGCACGGGGTCGGCGCCACGGTGGTGGACCCCCGCTGGGTGCTCCCCGTCCACCCGGCGCTCGTCGCCGCGTGCGCGGAGCACCGGCTCGTCGTCGTGGTCGAGGACGGGCTGCGCACCGGCGGTGTCGGCTCGCGGCTGCGTGACGAGCTCGCCGACGCGGGGGTGCGCGTCGACGTGCGCTGCGTCGGGGTCCCCGTCCGCTTCGTCGACCACGCCGAGCGGGCCGAGGTCCTCGAGGAGCTCGGCATGACGGGCCAGGACGTCGTCCGCGACGTGCTCGGCCGGGTCGCCGCGCTCGACGAGGAGCGCGAGCGCGCCGGGGCCCGCAGCGGGACCACCGGCGGCTGAGCCCGCCGGGGGTCCGGGAGGCTCCCGCACGGCCCGGGCGTCGGGCGACGGCGCTACCGTCGGCCGCCACCGACCGGGGGAGGACCTATGAGCAGCACGCCGGGCAGCGCCGACCGTGGCGGCGAGAGCCGGGAGCCCGACGACCCGTGGCGGTCGCGGGAGCACCGCCGGGACGGGGACGGCGCCGGACGCCCCGGGGCGGAGGCGGCGCCCTGGGCCGGGCCGCAGGGGTACCCGGGCGGGCAGGGCTACCAGGGGTACCCGGGCGGGCAGGGCTACCAGGGGTACCCGGGCGGGCAGGGCTACCCGGGCCAGCAGGGCTACCCGGGCCAGCAGGGCTACCCGGGCCAGCAGGGCTACCCGGGCCAGCAGGGACCGCCGCCCCCGGCGTACCTGGGCCCCCCGACCCCGCCGCCGGCGGGCTACAAGGACACGACCGTGGCCTACCTGCTGTGGTTCTTCCTGGCCGGGGTGGGCGCGCACAAGTTCTACCTGCGGCAGCCGGGCCTCGGGGTCACCTACATCGCCCTGACCGTGGTCGGGTGGGCGACGGTCGTCTTCGTCGTCGGGGGCCTGTTCCTGCTCGCCCTCTTCGTCCTGTGGGTGGTCGACGCGGCGACGATGCCCGACCGCGTCCGGCGCGTGAACGCCGACATCCACGCGCAGGCGCTGCGCGGCTGGCGCTGACCGGGGGCGGGTGACCGGGGTGGGCGCCCCGAGGTCACCCGAGGAGCGTCTGCCCCCACCAGCCGTCGGGGCCGACGCCCGGGAGCACCGCCCAGACGCCGGAGCCGGTGTGCCGCAGGTACTCGCCCATCGCGTCCGAGCGCGAGAGCGCGTCCTGGACGGGGACGAACGCCGTCCGCGGGTCGCGCTGGTAGGCCAGGAAGACGAGTCCGGCGGCGAGGTGGCCGAGGCCGTCGGCCCCGTCGACGAAGCTGTAGCCGCGCCGCAGCATCTGCGCCCCGCCGTGGCGGCTCGGATGGGCGAGGGAGACGTGCGAGTCGGCCGGCAGCCGGGCGATCGCCCCCGGGTCCAGCGGGTCGTGCTCACGGTCGCCGCCGAGCGGCGCGCCCTCGCCCTTCGTCCGACCGACGACCTGCTCCTGCTCCTGCAGCGGGGCGCGGTCCCACGTCTCGACGTGCATCTCGACGCGCCGGGCGACGAGGTAGCTGCCGCCCGCCAACCAGGTGGCCGCCGGGTCGTCCTGCGGACCCACCCACACGTGCTCGTCCATCAGGCCGGTGTCGCGGGCGTCCGGGTTGGCGGTGCCGTCCTTGAAGCCGAAGAGGTTGCGCGGGGTGGGCGCGGACGGGTCGGTGCTGGAGGCCTTCCCGAAGCCCAGCTGGGCCCAGCGGACGGCCGCGGTGCCGGCGGGCGTCCGCACA
>NZ_JBBIAA010000003.1:30741-38506 GCF_037482545.1 Pseudokineococcus basanitobsidens
CGAGCCCCAGCTGGGCCCGGTGGAGGACCGTGTTGCCGGCGGCCGTCCGCACGAGCGTGCGGACGGCGTGGACGGCGACCTGCGGGTCGTCGGCGCACGCCTGGACCACGAGGTCGCCGCCGCAGCGACCCGGCTCGAGCGCGTCCCCCGCGAAGGCCGGCAGGTCCGCGAGGGCGGCCGGCCGGCGGTCGGCGAGCCCGAAGCGGTCGTCGAACAGGGACGGACCGACGCCCACGGTGACGGTGAGGCGCGCGGCGCCGGAGTCGAGGGCCTCGCCGGTGTCCGCGGGCGGCGCGAGCGGGTCGCCGCCGACGGCACCGCCCTCGCCGACGGGCCGCCCGGCGGTGAGCGCCCGGGCGGCCGCGGTCCAGCGCTGCAGGAGGTCCGCGAGCTCCTCGCGGCCGCCGCCGACGACGTCGAGGGCGGCCAGGTGCAGGTGCCCCTGGACGGGCGTCGTGATGCCCGCCTGGTGCGTCCCCTCGAAGGTGACCACGCCGCGCGCCGCGGCTCCGCCCGACGAGGCCGCGACCGCCGTCGCGGCCCGGTCGACGCCGGCGCCCGCGACGGCGGCGCCGGCGAGCCCGAGCCCTGCGAGCAGGCGGCGCCGGCTGGGTCCGCGGCGGGCCTGCGCCCGCGCCGCGTCCTCCGTCGCGTCCTCCGTGGTGGGGCGCGCCGGGGTCGCGGTCGCCCCGCCGCGCGGCTCCTCCCCGGTCATCGCGACGCGGCCGCCGCGAGCCCGGACAGCGGCTCGGCGAGGGCGTCGACCGCGCGGCTCAGGTCCAGCCGCTGGTCCTCGTCGAGGGTGTCGTAGGAGACCCAGCCGTCGCCGTCGCGGTAGGGCTCCAGGGCCGTGCGCAGGTCGGCGAAGCGGGCGTCGAGCTCGGCGACGAGCGCGGGGTCGTCCTCCTGCACGAGCGGGCGCAGCGCCTCGAGCGCCTCCTGGGCCCCCGTCACGTTGGCGTCGACGTCGACGAGGTCGGTGTGCGAGAACGCCTCCTCCTCGCCGGTGATCTTGCCGGTGGCCACCTCGTCGAGCAGCTCCTTCGCCCCGTTGCCGATCGAGGTCGGGGTGAGCGGCGCCTCGGGCACCCGGCCGGCCAGCTCGGCGACGTCGTCGACGAGCTGGTCGGCCACCGGGACGAGCGGGGCGAGGTCCTCACCCGTCCACAGGGCCTTCTCCAGCCGGTGCCAGCCGGTGAAGTCGTCGCCCGGGGCGAGGTCGGCCTCGCGGGCGTCCATCCGGGGGTCCAGGTCGCCGAAGGCCTCCGCGACCGGCTCGACCCGCTCCCACGGCGCCCGGGACGGTGCGTACAGCGCCCTCGCCGCCTCGACGTCGCCGGCCTCGACGGCGGCGGCGAGCTGCGTCACGAGGGGCACGGCGGAGTCGGCCTGCTCCTGGACGAAGGCCCGGTAGTCGGCGACGGCCCGCACGGCGGCCGGGTCGTCCGCCTGCGTGACGGCGGCCGGGGAGACGACGAGGTCGGTGCGGATGCCCTCCCCGACCATGCCCGGCTTGCAGGCGAGCTGGTAGGTGCCCTCGCCGAGGTCCACGGTGAGGTCGTAGCTCGTGCCCGGCCCGATGTCCTCCTTCTCCGTCACGATGCGGTCGCCGTCGTAGACGTAGACCTCGGTGACCTGGCCGCCGGCGTTCGTGATGGCGAAGGTGCTGATGCCGGCGGTGAGCTCGCTCCTGGACGCCTCGCACGCGTCGTCGGCGGCGGTGACGACGACGGGTCCCTCGCCGTCGGCGGTGCCGGACCCGGAGGCCGGGGCGGCGTCGGTCGCGCACGCCGTGAGGGGCAGGGCCAGCAGGCCGAGCGCGACGAGGGGCGGTACGGGGGGCGTGCCGGGGCGACGCAGGGGGGCGGGACGGCGCACGGGAGCTCCGGGGGTCGGGCGCGGCGTCGCCGCGCGGGAGTGGCCGGCGCTGTCCCGCGGGACCCGGCCGGCGAGGAGGGTCAGGCGGCGCGGGCGGTGGTCTCGAGCTCGGCCCGGGCGGTGGTGCGCGGGCGCGCCGGACGCAGCACGACGACGAGCATCGGGACGACGTAGAGCACCCAGGCGACCGCCTGGAGCCAGGTCGTCGCCGGGGTGAAGCCGACGGTGCCCTTGAGCAGGGCGCCGTACCAGCTCGCGGGCGGGACCACCGCGCTGACGTCGAAGGCGAGGCTGGTGAGGCCGGGGAGGACGGCCGCCTCCTGCAGGTCGTGGACGCCGTAGGCGAGCACGCCGCCGGCGACCACGACGAGCGCGGCGCCGGACCAGGTGAAGAAGCGGCGCAGGTCGAGCCGCAGGGCCCCGCGGTAGACGAGCCACCCGAGCACGACGGCGACCGCCAGGCCGACGACGGCCCCGACGAGCGGCCCGGTGCCCGCTCCGGTCGCGCGCGCCGCGGCCCAGAGGAAGAGCGCCGTCTCGAGCCCCTCCCGCCCGACGGCGAGCAGGGCGACGACCCCGACGGCGAGCGGCCCGACGGCCAGGGCGGAGCCGACCCGGGCGCCGAGGTCACCGCGCAGGTCGCGGGCGGCCCGGCGCATCCACAGCACCATCCACGTCACGAGGCCGACGGACGCGATCGACAGCGACCCGCCGAAGAGCTCCTGCTGGCGGAACGTCATGTCCCGGGACGTGAGCTCGAGGACGGCGCCGAGGCCGACGCTGAGCAGCACGGCGGCGACGACGCCGACGACGACGGCGGGCAGGGCGTCGCGGCGTCCGGCCCGCACGAGGGCGGCGACGAGCAGCCCGACGACCAGGGAGGCCTCCAGGCCTTCGCGGAGCCCGATGAGCAGGTTGGCCGTCACACCGGTCTCCTCACGAGAGCGCCCCGACGGGGCGAGCAGGCGAAGGTTAGCCTCTCCTCACCCGTGGTGCCAGCACCGGGGGCGCCATCACCTCGTGCCGCGCGGCCGGCCGGCCGTGGCGGACGCCGCCACGGCCGCGGCGAGCGGCTCCGCCAGGAGGTCCACCTGCCACGGCCGGGCCCCGCCGTCGCGCAGCGCGTCCGCGACGGTCGTCGCGTCCAGCGGCTCGGGCGGCTCCCAGCAGGTGCGGCGCAGGAGGTCGGGCTGCAGGAGGTTCTCGACCGGGAGGTCGTGCTCGGTCGAGAGCGCGTCCACGACCTCGCGCGCCGCCGCCAGCCGCGCCGCGGCGGCGGGGTCGCGGTCCTTCCACGTCCGCGGCGGTGGTGGCCCGGTCGGCGGGGTCGAGGTGCGGGGGAGCTCGTCGTCGGGCACGGCCTGACCGCGGCGGACGGCGTCCAGCCACTGCGCGGCGCGGCGCCGGTTCGCGGGCCCCGAGAAGACGGGCAGGGCCGTGAGCGCGGCGGGTGACGTCGGCATCGCCGTCGCGGCGGCGACGACGGCGCGGTCGGGCAGGACGCGCCCGGGGGCGACGTCGCGGCGCTGCGCGAGGCGCTCGCGCTCCTCCCACAGCTCGCGCACGACGGCGAGCTGGCGCCGGCTGCGCACGGCGTGGAGCCCGGAGGTGCGGCGCCAGGGCTCCGCGCGCGGAGGCGCTGGCGGTGCGTCGCGGACGGCGGCGAACTCCTGGCGCGCCCACGCCGTCTTGCCCTGCTCCTCGAGCTCCGCCAGGAGCGCGTCGCGCAGCGGCAGCAGCAGCTCGACGTCCAGGGCGGCGTAGCGCAGCCAGGGCTCGGGCAGCGGGCGGGTGGACCAGTCGACCGCGGAGTGCTCCTTGGCGAGGTCCACCCCGAGCAGCCGCTGCAGGACGGCGGCGAGCCCGACCCTCGGGAACCCCGCGAGGCGCGCGCCGAGCTCGGTGTCGACGAGCTCCCCACCGGGCCGTAGGCCGACCTCGGCGAGGCACGGGAGGTCCTGCGACGCCGCGTGCAGGACCCACTCCGCGTCGCCGAGCGCGTCGGCGAGGGCGGACAGGTCGGGCAGCGCCTCCGGGTCGACGAGCAGCGTGCCGGTGCCCTCGCGGCGCAGCTGGACGAGGAAGGCCCGCTGGCCGTAGCGGTAGCCGGAGGCCCGCTCGGCGTCGACGGCGACGGGCCCGGTGCCCGCGGCCAGCCGGGCGGCGGCGTCCGCGAGGGCGTCGGGGGCGGAGACGACCTCGGGGACGCCGTCGGCCGGCTCGGTGAGGACCGGCACGGGCGCCGGCTCGGCCGCCCCGTGACCGGGGTCGGCCCCGGCCTCGTCGCCGGGGGCGTCGGTGCTCGCGGTCATGGCCTCACCGTAGGGGCGAGGTGCGACGGCCGGTCCGCGGTCGGGTCGGGACCCCGCCGGCGAGGGCGGCGGGTGCCGTCCGGAGAGACCAGGGCACCCCGCCGCGCCGGGGCTTCGGCGCGGCGGGGGAGCGTGGTGGTGGGGACGGTCGTGGAGCAGGGTGGTCGGTGGAGCAGGGTGGTCGGTGGAGCAGGGGGGTCGGTGGACCAGGGGGGTCGGGGACGGCTCAGGTGACGAGGCCGGCGCGCAGGGCGATGGCGACCATCTCGGCGCGGTCCCCGGTGCGCAGCTTGCGCGCGATGCGGGCGAGGTGGCTCTTCACCGTCAGCGCGGACAGGCCGAGCGCCTCCCCGACGTCCCGGTTGGAGCGGCCCTCGGCGACCAGGGAGATGACCTGGACCTCCCGCTCGGAGAGGTCCTGCCACGCGCCGGTCGGGGCGACGGCGTCGGCCGGCCGGGCGGAGCGCGGCGAGCCGCCCTCCTCGTCGGCGGGGTCCACGACGAGGTAGCAGCGGGCGCCGGCCGCGAGGGCGGCACCCGCGGCGGCGGCCGCGTCGGCGCCCTCGCGGTGGTGGTCGACGACCACGGTGGTGGCCCAGCCGCCGACGGAGGAGTCGCGGACGAGGCCGAGGCCCGTCCCGCCGCCGAAGGAGGGCTGGACGACGGCGACGGTGCCGGCGCGACGGGTCGCCAGGCTGCGGGCCGCCGCCGCGTCGGGGGCCGCCAGCACCTCGCGGGCGCCGAGGCCGCGCAGGACGCGGACCGCGGCCCGGCGCAGCGAGGGCGAGGACAGGGCGACGAGCGCCGTGCCGCGGTCCGCGGCGGTCTGCTGCTGGGTGCGGGAGTGCTGGCTCGGGATGCGGGCCACGCCGGGGACGACCGCGCCGCGCTGGGCGGTCCGGTCCACGGGGGGCGGCAGGAGTGCGGGCACGGGGGGCTCCCTTCGGGTGGCGCCCTTCCGTGGGCGCCGTCAGGGGTCCCATCGGCAGGTGCCGGCGTCCACTTGAACCGTCCCGCAAGCGGCCGGACGGGTGACGTCGTCGCGGGTCGGCCGGGAGGAGGGGACCGCGGAGAGAACGCGGGAGGAGGAGGCCGTCAGCGCGTGCGGCGGGGGAGGGCGGTGACGCCCTCGGGCAGCGGGGGCAGGCCCGCCACCGTGCACAGCAGGTGGTCCGCCCAGGCGCGCAGGTGGTCGCCGACGGCGTCGGGGCCGCCGAGGGGCGACCACGAGGCGCGCACCTCGAGCTCGACGCCGGACGGCCGCTCGGCGAGGCTGCCGTAGCTGTCGGACAGGACCCGGGTGACCGTCCCGCCGGCCGCGGCGTGCTCCACGCCGCCCTCGGCGAGGGCGTCGAGGAACCACGACCAGCCCACGTCGCCGAGCAGCGGGTCGCCGCCCGTCTCGGGGTCGAGCTCGGCACGGGCGAAGGTGACCACGCGCAGGTCGCCCTCCCACGCCTCCTGGCCGGCCGGGTCGTGCAGCAGGACGAACCGGCCGGTGGCGAGGTCCTCGTCGTCGCCGGGGCGCGCGACGTCGGCCGACAGCGCGACGGCGAAGGGGGCGACGCGGGAGGGCGCCGGGACCTCCGCGAGCTGCACCTCGGGCCGGGTCCGCGCGGCCCGCAGGCCGGCGACGAGTCGCTCCTCGACGGATCCGGTCGGGGACGACGCGGGAGCCCCGGGAGCACTGCCGGGCCGCGGCGCGCCGCGGCCGCCCCTCGTCGTCCCGCCCGTGCCCACCCACGGGAGGCTAGGTCGCGGGCGGCCCGGCGCGGGGAGGAGGCGCGCCGCCACGCCGTGCCACCATCGCGTCCGTGCCCGACGCCGTCCCGACCACCGCCCCTGCCGCCCCCGCCGGGGGCGCGGCGCCCGCGGTCGACCTGCCTCCCGCGCTGCCGGGCGAGGACCCCTTCAGCGCGGCGGCGAACGGGCGCCGGGGCGCGCGCACGCCGGTGTGGTTCATGCGGCAGGCGGGCCGCTCGCTGCCCGAGTACAAGCAGGCGCGCGCCGGCACGGCGATGCTCGAGGCCTGCCGCACGCCCGAGCTGGTGACGGAGATCACGCTGCAGCCGGTGCGCCGCTACGGCGTCGACGCGGCCGTCCTCTACAGCGACATCGTCGTGCCCCTCGCCGCGGCGGGCGTGGACGTGGACATCGTCCCCGGCACCGGGCCCGTCGTCGGCTCACCGGTGCGCACGGCCGCCGACGTCGAGGCCCTGCCCGTCCTGGACCCCGAGCAGGTCGGCTTCGTCGCCGAGGCCGTGCGCCTGCTCGTCCGCGAGCTCGGCGACGTCCCGCTCCTCGGCTTCGCCGGGGCGCCGTTCACGCTCGCCAGCTACCTCGTCGAGGGCGGCCCCAGCCGCCACCACGAGCGCACGAAGGCGCTCATGTACGGCGACCCGGGGCTCTGGCACGCGCTGATGACGCGGATCGCCGACCTCACGACGACCTTCCTGCGCGTGCAGGTCCAGGCCGGCGCCCGCGCCGTGCAGCTCTTCGACTCCTGGGTCGGGGCGCTGCCGCTCGCCGACTACCGCCGCTACGTCCTGCCGCACTCGACCGCGGTGCTGGCGGGCGTCGCCGACCTCGGCGTGCCGCGCATCCACTTCGGCACCGGCACGGGCGAGCTGCTCGGCGCGATGGCCGAGGCCGGCCCGGAGGTCGTCGGCGTCGACTTCCGCGTGCCGCTGGACGTGGCCGCGCAGCGGGTCGGGCGGCCGCTCGCCCTGCAGGGCAACCTCGACCCGGCGATGGTCTTCGCGCCGTGGGACGTCGTGCGCGAGCGCACGCTCGAGGTCCTCGACCGCGGGCGCGCGGCGCACGGCCACGTCATGAACCTCGGGCACGGCGTGCTGCCCTCCACGGACCCGGACGTGCTGGCGCGGGTCGTGGACCTCGTCCACGAGCGCACCGCGCAGTAGGTCCGTGCCCTCCTCCGCCCGGCCGACGCCGCGACCGACGCGCCCGTCGGCGCCCCTCGTCGTCGTCGGCGGCGGCGTCAGCGGGCTCGCCGCGGCGTGGGAGGCCTCGCGCGCCGGTGCCCCCGTCGTCGTCCTCGAGGCGTCGGTGCGCACGGGAGGCGTCATGGCCCGCGGGTCCCTGGACGTCCCGGGCGCCCCCGAGCCCCTCGTGCTCGACCTCGGCCCCGAGTCGCTGCTCGCCCGCCGTCCCGAGGCCGTCCGGCTCGTGGACGAGCTCGGGCTGGGCGACGACGTCGTCCGGCCGGAGGCCGTGCCCGCCGCGCTCGCCACGCGCGGTGCGCTGCACGCGCTGCCGGCGGGCACGGTGATGGGCGCCCCCCGCAGCACGGCCGGGCTGGCGGGACTGCTGACGCCGTCGGAGCTCGCGCGGGTCCGGGACGAGCGGGTGGAGCCCGTCGGCACCGACCTGGCCGTCGCGGACTTCGTCGCCGGCCGTGTCGGCCGCGCCGTCGTCGACCGGCTGGTCGAGCCCCTGCTCGGCGGTGTCTACGCCGGCAGCGCGGCACGGCTCTCCCTGCGGGCGACCGTCCCGGCGCTGTGGGCCCTCGCCGTGCGCGGCGAGGCGCTCGTGGGTCCGGAGGGCGTCGCCGGCGA
>NZ_JBBIAA010000003.1:38629-64875 GCF_037482545.1 Pseudokineococcus basanitobsidens
CGGGTCCCGACCGCGCGGCGGCCGGCGCGGGGCGGGCCGCCGCGCCGGCGGGGGCACCGACCACGGCGGGCGCGCCCGCCGCCGGACCGGTCTTCGCGGGCCTGCGGGGCGGCGTCGGCCGGCTGGCGGAGGTGCTCGCGGCGCGGCTGGCCCGCGACGGCGTCGACGTCCGGACCGGGACGCCGGCCACGGCGCTGCGCCCGCTGGGTGCCGGCACTCACGAGGACGGCGCCGACGAGGGCGACGGGGGCGGCGCCGACGAGGGCGGCGACGGCGCGCGGTGGCTGGTCTCCACGCCGTCGGGGGACGTCCGGGCGCGGGCGGTCGTCGTCGCGCTGCCCGCCCCGTCGGCGGCCCGACTCCTGGCGGACGTCGCACCGTCTGCGGCGCAGCGGCTCTCGCACGTGCGGACGGCGAGCAGCGCCATCGTGACGCTCGTCGTCCCGGGGCGTGCGCTGGCCGGTGCCGGACACTCGGGGCTCCTCGTGCCGCCCGTCGACGGGCGGCTCGTCAAGGCCGCGACCTTCTCCGGCCTCAAGTGGGGGTGGCTCGCCGAGCAGGCGCGCGCCCTCCTCCCCGACGACCCCCCGGCGGTGCTGCGGGTCTCGGCCGGGAGGGCGGGCGAGGAGCGCGTCCTCGACCGCGACGACGCCGACCTCCTGGCCACCGCGGCCGCGGAGGTCGGCGGCCTCCTCGGGGGGGAGCCCCTGCCGGTCCTGGCCGGCCGGGTCGACCGCTGGCGGGGTGGCCTCCCGCAGTACGACGTCGGGCACGCCGATCTCGTCGCCGCCGTCCGGGACGACGTCGCCCGGCGGCCGGGCCTCGTCCTCGCCGGCTCCGCCTACGACGGCGTCGGCGTGCCGGCCTGCGTGGGGCTCGGCCGCGCCGCCGCCCGGCAGGTGCTGGGCCCCGGGTCGTCGACCGGGTCGTCAGCCGGGGGCTGAGCGGCCCGTCCGCCCGGCTGCGTCGCCGCGGACGGGCCGGCGCCGGTCGCCCCCGAGCACCTGGGACCATGGCGGCGTGAGCGAGACGAGCACCCAGGCAGGTCCTCCGGACGTCGCGGCGGCCCCGGCCGCTCCCACCTCGGCGGAGATCAACGACACGATCCGCTACACGATGTGGTCGGTCTTCCGGGCCACCGGTCGCCTCGAGGGGGACCGCGACGCCGCGACCGCCGAGCTCGACGGCCTGCTGGCGCAGGACCCCGACGTCACGGTCCGCGGCCTCTACGACGTCAGCGGCCTGCGCGCGGACGCGGACCTGATGGTCTGGTGGCACGCCCCGACCGTCGAGGCCCTGCAGGGCGCCTACCACCGGCTGCGGCGCTCGGCCGCCGGGCGCGTGCTGGAGCCGGTGTGGTCCTCCACCGGCATCCACCGCCCCGCCGAGTTCAACAAGGGCCACGTCCCGGCCTTCATGGCGGGCGAGGAGCCGCGGGGTTACCTCTGCGTGTACCCCTTCGTGCGCTCCTACGACTGGTACCTGCTCGAGGACGCCGACCGCAAGACGATGCTCCGCGACCACGGGATGGCGGCCATGCCCTTCCCGGACGTGCGGGCCAACACCGTGAGCGCCTTCGCGCTCGGGGACTACGAGTGGCTCCTGGCCTTCGAGGCCGACGACCTGCACCGCATCGTCGACCTCATGCGCGAGCTGCGGGCCACGGAGGCCCGTCGCCACGTCCGCGAGGAGCTGCCCTTCTTCACCGGGCCCCGCGTCACCGTCAAGCAGGCCGTCGAGCGCCTGCCCTGACGGCCGCGAGGGCGCGCGCGTCCTCAGGCGCGCGCGGCCCGGCGGCGCATCGGGACGTGCGGGATGCCGTCCTCGAGGAACTCCTCGCCGACGGGCTCGAAGCCGTGGCGGGCGTACCAGCCCTGCAGGTGGGCCTGCGCGTCGAGGACGAGGTCGACGTCCCCGTGCCGTGCGACGACGTCCTGCACCAGGACCGAGGCCAACCCGCGGCCGCGGGCGGTGGGGGCGGTGACGACCCGTCCGATGCGTCGGGGTGCGGCGGACCCCCCCGGCTCGACGAGGACGCGCAGCGCCGCGGCGACCGCGACCAGCTCGCCCGGGCGCACCGCGCCGTCGCCGACGTGCCAGACGTGCTCGGTCCCCGGCTCGAGGTCCCGGCCGTCCACCTCCGGGTAGGCGCAGGCCTGCTCGACGACGAAGACGTCGACGCGCAGGCGCAGCAGCGCGTGCAGCGTGCCGGCGTCCAGGTCGCGCCCCCTCGCCCGGCGGAGCCCGACGGGGTCCGCCGGGCTCGCGGCGGGCGCGGCGTCCGTCCGCTCGGGGAGACCGTCCCCGACCGGACGCACGCCCTCGCCGCGGTGGCCGCTCACCCGCGGGCGGGCTCGAGGGACAGCGAGATGGAGTTGATGCAGTAGCGCTGGTCGGTGGGGGTGCCGTAGCCCTCGCCGTCGAAGACGTGGCCCAGGTGCGAGTCGCACGTGCCGCACCGCACCTCGGTGCGCACCATCCCGAGCGAGGAGTCACGGATGTAGCGGACGCGGTCCTCCGCCAGGGGGGCGTAGAAGGACGGCCAGCCGCAGTGCGACTCGAACTTGGTCTCCGAGCGGAAGAGCTCGGCGCCGCAGGCGCGGCAGCGGTAGAGGCCGACGGTCTTCTCGTCGGTGTACTCGCCGGTGTAGGGGCGCTCCGTGCCCCCGTTGCGCAGGACCGCGTACTCCTGCGGGGAGAGCTGCTCGCGCCACTCGGCGTCGCTGCGGCGGACGGGCTCGGGCGGCGGGCCGACGCTCTCGCGACGGCCGGTCTGCGGCTGGTCGGGGGTCTGCTGCTGGTCGGCGGTCGTCGACGACGGGGTGCTGGACGAGGTCGAGGCGTTCATACCCGTGGCAACACGGGGCTCCTGCGGGGCGTTCCCGGCCTCCGGCCGCGGCCGGGTGGGGTCTGCGGCGGGCGGGTGGTGGCACGACGGCCCCCGTCGGCCATGCTGGCGCCGTGCAGGGACGAGAGGGCCAGCAGACGCAGCGCGGCGACGGCCAGCAGGAGGAGCCGGCTGTCGCGGTGCCGGCCGAGGCGAGCCCGGGGTCGCCCGCCCACGAGCCCGCGACGACGACGGCCGCGGACGGCGTGGAGGCGGAGGACGCCTGGCGGCAGGGCATCCACCTCGCGAGCGGCAGCGCCGAGGACGCCGACGGGAGCGGTCAGGCGCGATCCGGCTACTGGGACGACGAGGACGACCCCGAGCGGCCGGACGAGACCTGACCCGTCGCCGGCTCCCCCGTCCGCGCTGCGTCCCGGTCGCGGGGGCGGTTCAGCTCGTCGCGTGCTGCTCGGGGTCGGGCTCGAGGTGCTCGACCTCCTCGGGGATCTCCTTCGGCCCGATGACGACGACGCGCCCCGCGGCGATCTCCGCGGCGCAGTCCCGCAGCCACGACCCGGGCTGCTCGGGGAGCCCGGCCTCGGCGATGCCGCGCTCCAGCTGCTCGCGCACCGTCGACGGCCGCTCGCCCTGCAGGTGGCGCAGCGAGCCGATGACGTCCTGCAGCCGGCGCTGCACCTGGTCCAGGCCCTCGGGGTCGCTCTCCGTCATGCGGCGACGGTAGCGGCCGTGCCGTCGGTCCGCCCTCCGCCGCGGGTCCAGGGTGCGGGACGGCTGGCCGCGCGGCGGTGCAGCGGGCGTCGTCCGCGGTCGGCGGCGTCGAGCCGGCGCCGGAGCGGGACGCCCCGGCCCGGCGATCAGCCCAGCCGGGCGCTGCCGGCGTAGACGTGGAGCACGGGCACGCCCAGCGCCTCGCGGGCCCGCGACGCCCAGTCGCGGTGGAACGTGTCCTCCACGGCGTGCGGTCGCGTCACCACGACGACCTCTCGCACCCCGCCGGCCGCCACCGCCTGCTCGAGGGCCGGCAGCGGGTCGTCCTGGACGACCTCGCCCTGGGCCCCGGCGCCGGCCGCGTGGAGCACGTCGAGCGACCGCTGCAGGGCGGTGCCCGCCTCGGCGCGGGCCTCCTGGCCGTCGGGCTGCCCCTCGCGGACGGCGTCGAGGGCCTCGCGGAGCTCGAACAGGCTCAGGTGGTCCACGACGTCGGCGAGGAGGTTCCGCTCGGTGTCCGCGGGGACGAGCACGCGGTAGTCGGCGAGCACGCCCTCGGCCTCGTGCAGCGCCGTGATCCGCGCGGCGTCGCCCTCGTCCAGGGCCTCCTCGGTGAGCAGCAGGACGACTCCCTGCTCGGAGGGCCGGGACGTCGGCTGCGGCGTCGTGCTCGACATCTCCTGGGACATCTGGGACCTCTCCTGGGGCATCCCGAGAGGCTATCGGCGGGACCGGCCCTCGGCCCACGTGCCGAGGGCCTCTCGTCCGTCCGGGTCCGGCCGTCGTGACGGGCCATGGACGACGGCGACGGTCAGGTCCGGGCCAGCACCCGCTCGAGGTCGTAGGCGGTGGGCACCTCGACCTGGTCGGTGGTGCAGGAGGACGGCTCCCGGTCCGGGCGCCACCGCAGGAAGCGTGCGACGTGCCGGAAGCGGCCCTTCTCGAGCTGGTCGAAGCCGACCTCGCAGACGAGCTCCGGGCGCACGACGACGAAGCTGCCGTCCTTGCTGGCGGAGAAGCGGTTCCGCTCACCCGCGGCGCGCACCGGCTCGCCCTCGTCGTCGCGCTCGACGTGCGGGGCGAGCTCGTCGAGCAGCTCGAGCCGGCGCGCGGCGGTGAACGCCGACGCGCCGCCGACCTGGTGGAAGTCCTCGCCGCCGGGAGCCCGCAGGCCCAGCAGGAGCGAGCCGACGCCCTGGCCGCTCTTGTGGACCCGGTAGCCGACGACGACGACGTCGGCGGTGCGCGCGTGCTTGACCTTCGTCATCACCCGGCGACCGGGCTCGTACACCGCGTCGCGCGGCTTGGCGACGACGCCGTCGAGCCCGGCGCCCTCGAAGTCGTCGAGCCACCGCCGGGCCAGGTCGGGGTCGTCGGTGCGCTGGGTGAGGTGCAGCGGGGCGGTCACCTCGCCCCACGCGTGCTCCAGGCGCTGCCGCCGCTCGGCCGCGGGGCGGCCGGTGAGGTCGTCGTCGCCCTCGGCGAGCAGGTCGAAGGCCACGAAGGAGGCCGGTGTCGCCTGCGCGAGCGTCGCCACCCGCGAGGCGGCGGGGTGGATGCGCTGCGACAGCGCGTCCCAGTCGAGGCGCTCGGCGCCGGGCTCGCCGCTGCGGACGACGACCTCGCCGTCGACGACGCAGCGCGCGTCCCCGAGCTGGGCGACGAGCTCGGCGACCACCTCGGGGAAGTAGCGCGTCAGCGGCTTGCCGCCCCGGCTGCCCAGGACGACCGCGGGGCCGCCCTCGGCGGTCCCGTCGTAGAAGGCGAGGCAGCGGAAGCCGTCCCACTTGGGCTCGTACCAGAGCCCGCCGTCCGCGGCGTCCGGCGCGGGCACCTCGCCGGCGGCCCTGGCGAGCATCGGGTCGACGGGCGGGAGCACCGGCAGCCGCAGCCGGTCGGCGTCGTCGGACGGGGCCGGCGCGGCGGCGCGGTCGGCGCGGGGCGGGGTCACGGCCCGATCCTGCCGCGCCCATGCCCGCCGCGGCGCCCGTGGCGCGGCGCCGGTGGCGGGAGGCGGGCAGGATGCGGCCATGGCGTCCCGTCGTGCGACACCCGCGGACCCGGCCCGAGGAGCTCCCCGAGCGCGGGCGCGGCGGGCCGCCGCGGCCCGTGCGATGGCGCTGTCGTTCACGGGCACCGGTGCGCTGCACCTGCTGCGGCCGGCGGTCTTCGACGGCGCCGTGCCCCGCGTGCTCGGTGCGCCCCGGCCGTGGGTGCTCGCCTCCGGTGCGGCGGAGCTCGTCTGCGCCGCCGCCCTCGCGCTCCCGCGGACCCGTCGCCTCGGCGGGGCGCTGACGACCGCGCTGCTGCTGGCGGTCTGGCCCGGCAACGTCTCGATGGCGCTGCGGGCGGACCGCTCGTCGCGCGCCTCGACCGCCCGCAAGGTCGTGACGGCGGCCCGGGTCCCGCTGCAGCTGCCCATGCTCGTCGTCGCCGCGGACGTCGCGCGGGGCGACCGGTGACCCCTGTCGCGGGGGGGCCGGTCCGCGACGGGCTCGCGCGGGCGAGCGTCGGCCTGCGCGCCGTGCGCCGTCGCCTGCCCGTCGGGCCGGTCGCCCGCCGGCGCGCCCGCACCGTCGCGCGGGTGGCGGCCTGGACGGGCGCGGGGGCCGTCGCCGCCACCTCGCTGTCCGCGGCCGCGGTCTCGGCGACCGCGGCCGTCTTCGTCCGCGGTGTCGTCCGGCCGGTCCACGAGCGTCCCGACGACACGCGCGTCCTCGCCGTCGACGCCGGTCGGGGCTCGGGGGCCGCGTCCGTCTCGCTGACCTCCGACGCCCAGACGCGGGCGCCGGGGCGCTACGCCCTCGTCCTCGACGGCGGTCGTCGCAGCGCGCAGGTGGGGGAGGTGCTCGGGGACGAGCACGGGGTCGTCACCCGACGGCTGCTGTCCGCACCCGCGACGGGGGTCCGGCCCGGGCCCGCGCGCTGGAGCGGCGCCGTGCACCTGGGCGACCCGACGTCGGCCCTGGGCCTGCCGCACGACGACGTCGTCGTGCGGACACCGCTCGGGGGGATGCCCGCGTGGTTCGTGCCGGCGGCCGTGCCCGAGGCGGACGGCCCCGTCGCGGACGACGGGGCCGTCGGCGACGCGGCCGCGGGCGACGAGCGCACCGGGGGGTCGCGGGCCGCCCGCCCCGGGGACACCTGGGCGGTGCTCGTCCACGGGCGAGGCGCGACCCGCGAGGAGTGCCTGCGCGCGGTGCCGCTGCTGCACCGCCTCGGGCTGCCGTGCCTCGTGCCGGCCTACCGCAACGACCGCGAGGCACCAGCGGCCGCCGCCGGTCACTACGGGTTGGGGGACACCGAGTGGCTCGACGTCGAGGCGGCGCTCCTGCACGCCCTCGACCACGGCGCCCGCGAGGTCGTCCTCGTCGGCTGGTCGATGGGCGGCGCCATCGTCCTGCAGCTCGCGACGCGCTCGTGGACCGCCGACCGCGTCCGGGCGGTCGTCCTCGACTCCCCGGTCGTCGACTGGCGCGACGTCCTCGAGCACGCCGCCCGCCAGCACCGGCTGCCGCAGGTCGCCACGCGGCTGGGCATCGCGATGCTCGCCAAGCCTCAGGCGCGTGCGCTGCTCGGCGTCAGCGCCCCCATCGACATCACGCGGCTCGACTGGGTGGTGCGGGCCGACGAGCTGCGCCTGCCCCTGCTCCTCCTGCACGCGGCGGACGACGACGTCGTCCCGATCGGCCCCTCGCGTCGCCTCGCGCAGGCGCGCCCCGACCTCGTGACCTTCCGGGACTTCCCCGGCGCCCAGCACACCAAGGAGTGGAACACCGACCCCGACCGCTGGGAGCGCGAGGTCGCGAGGTTCCTGCTGCAGCACCTGTAGCCGTGCAGGGTGCGGTGGGGCGCAGGCGGGCAAGGCCACCGGCGTGCCACCGCTGTCGTCGAGCTCCGCGGCAGGTGATGAGGCGCAGTGCTGCGTCGTCACACCGGACCGCATGCCGGGCGTGAGCGGGACCACGACGACGCCCGGGCGCGCCAGCGGCCGACGAGCGTGTCGAGGCGGGGTGCCCAGGGTGGCGGTGGGACGTGGGGGTCGGTCTGGTCGGGTGGGTGCCAGACGACCTGGGTGCCGCGCAGCTCGCCCCGCCACCCCTGGGCGTGGACGAGGCGGTGGTGGAAGCCGCACAGGCAGGTCCCGTTCCGCTCCGACGTCGCCCCGCCCTTCGACCAGGGCAGGAGGTGGTGGATGTCGGCCCACTGCGCGGGGCGGGTGCAGCCCGTCCAGCTGCACGTCTGGTCGCGGTGGCGGATGGCGGTGCGGACCCGGTCGGGGAAGGAGTAGACGGTGCGGCCGACGTCCAGGGGGGTGCCGTCGTGGTCGACGAGGACGGGCACGACCTCGGCGTCGCAGGACAGGAGCTGGGTCTGCTGCCCGGAGACGGGGGCGCCGCCGGGCAGGTGGCCCGGGGCGGCGCCGGGGGTGGCGGGGTCGGTCAAGGTGGCCAGGGGGACGGTGACCAGCAGCCGCGGTCGGGAGGTCGACGAGCCGGTGTGCCCGGCGAGGTGGGCGTCGGCGAGGGTGACGAGCGCGTCGGCCAGGCGCCGGGCGTGCGAGCGCAGGTCTGGGGTGCCGTCGGTGGCGGGTGCCGGGGCGGCGCGGGGTTCCAGGGCGGCGGTGAGGGTGGCGCCGCCGGTCGGGTCCAGGACGCCGGAGATCAGCCAGGTGCCGTCGTCGGTCTGGGTGCAGCGCACGGCCCGCTGCCGGATCTGTCTGGCCTCGGTGCGGGCGAGGTCGTCGTGGGGGCCGGGGTCCAGCCGGGCGGTCAGGTGCCGGCCGACGTGGGCGAGGCGCCGGGGGTCGAGGTGCTGAGCCTGCTCGAGCAGGAAGGCCTCGGCGTCGGTGCGGGTGGCGGCGTCGACGTCAGGGTGGACGCGGGTCATGGTCGTGGCGATGACGCCGGCCTGGTCCCCGGTCACGTCACCGGCGGCGAGCGCGGTACCGGTGGCGGTGAGGGTCGTGTCGAGGGCGACGGCGAGGTCGACCCGCTTGCGGGCGTGCTCGGCGCGGGTGGTGGTGGCGCCGACGAGCCAGTCCGCGGTGGACGGCGCCCCGCCGGTCCGGCCGACCGACCGCTCGTCGGCGGCGGCCAGCAACCGCAGGCGGACGGCGTCCAGGCGGGCGGCCTGCCGCTCGAGGGCGACGACGGCTTCGCGGACCCCGGCGTCGGTGCACCGCCAGACCTCCGCGGCCAGCAGGGCGTCCACGGCCGCGGTCACCGCGGCTACGCCGACGTCCATGGTCACTGCTGACGAGTCGGTGGTCGGCCCTGGTGCCGGCATAGGAGCGGGTGCGGCGGCGCGGTCCTCGCCCGTCGCGCCGTCCCCCGCCCCGGTGGTCATGCCGCTGACGCTAGGGGCGACCACCGACAACGGGACCGGCGCCAAGAACCGCCCGCAGGCCTGTGACCTGCGACGATGCTGGCTGCCACGAACGGGTGACCCCGCTGGACACGAACATCACCCGACCGTGCGACCGCGCCGAACGGGTGGTGCCCGGAGAGCCGACACGAGGGCAGCAGCTCAGCGCTCGACGTCCCAGCGCGCGAGCAGGGTGGACTCCTCCTCGGCGAGCAGCAGCGACCTCAGCCGCAGGTGCCGCTCCAGCGCCGGCCCGACGAGCGCGCGCGGTCCGTCGCCGGCGACGAGCAGCGGGGAGGTCGTCAGGCACAGCTCGTCGAGCAGGTCAGCCGCCACGACGGCCCGGAGCAGCGAGGGCCCGCCCTCGCACAGCACGCGGACCAGGCCGCGGTCGGCGAGCGCCTGCGCCGCGGCGCGCAGGTCCACGTCGGTGCTCCCGGCGACGAGGACGGCGTCCTCGCCCAGCGAGCTGCGCAGGGTGTCCAGCGCCGCGTCACCGGCGGCGGCGCACGTGAGGGCGAGGACGGCACCGGCACCCTCCGGGGGCTCGGCGAGGGCGTCGGGAATCCGGCCCGTGCGCGTCACGACGGCCAGGGCGGGTGCGGGGCCCTGCCCGAGGTGGCGTCGGCGCTCCGCCAGCGCCGGGCGGACCCGGACCCGGCCGTAGGACTCCGACCGCGCCGTCCCCGCCCCGACGAGGACGACGTCGGCCAGCGAGCGCAGCAGCACGAGGAGCCGCAGGTCGGCAGGCCCGGAGATCGACCGGCTCGAGGCGTCCTCGCCGGCCCCGGCGCCGTCGACCGTGGTGACGAGGTTCGCCCGCACCCGGACGGGTCGCCCACCCGTCGGCAGGTCGTGCGGGTAGAGCGCCGCCAGGTCGTCCTCGGGGTCCGACGCGCCGGCACCCCCCGGCACGCGGCGCGGGGCGCCGGGCGACGAGGGGTGCAGCAGGTGCAGGTCGCTCACGTCGTGGCCGACGGCGTCCCGGTCAGGCCGCGGTGCTCTCGCGGATCTGGCGCTGGATGCGGCCGAGCATCCCGGTCATGCCGCGCAGCCGCAGCGGGCTGACGGCGCGGTCCAGGCCGAGCCGCGAGCAGACGTCGCCGGGCACGTCGAGCACCGCCGACGCCGGGAGCCCGTCGAGGCCCTCGGCGAGGATCCCGGCGAACCCGCGGGTCGTCGGTGCCTCCGCCGGCGCCGAGAAGAACAGGTGCACCGTGCGGTCGGCGTCGTCGTCCACCTCCGTGAGCAGGAAGATCGGCGACTGGCACTCGGGCACCGGCTCCAGCAGCTCGGGGTGCTCGGCGTACCGCTCCGGCAGGGCGGGCAGCCCACGGCTGAAGTCGAGCAGCAGCTGCAGGCGCTCGGGCTCGGAGACGGCGTGGAAGTCGTCGACGATCTCGGCGAGCGCCGGGGGCAGCCCGTCGGTCGGGGTCGTCCCCGAGGCCTGCGCGGTCACGACCGTCGGGCCGGGGCGTCGCCCGGCTCGGTCCCGGTCGCGATCGGCACGCGGACGGCGTTGCCCCACTCGGTCCAGGAGCCGTCGTAGTTGCGGACCGTGTCGTGGCCCAGCAGGTGCTTGAGCACGAACCACGTGTGCGAGGAGCGCTCGCCGATGCGGCAGTAGGCGATGACATCGTCGCCCTCGGCGATGCCCTTCTCGTCGCGGTAGATCGCCTCGAGCTCGGCGCGGCCCTTGAAGCGCCCGTCCTCGGCGGCGGCGCGGGCCCACGGCACCGAGACGGCGGTGGGGATGTGCCCACCGCGCAGCGCCCCCTCCTCGGGGTAGGCCGGCATGTGCGTGCGCTCGCCCGTGTACTCCTCGGCGGAGCGGACGTCGACGAGCGGGCCGGTGCCCAGGTGCTCGAGCACGTCGGGGGCGAAGGCGCGGATCTCCTCGTCGCGGCGCTCGACCACGGGGTAGTCGGTGCGCTCGGGGGAGGGGACGTCGGTCGTCGTGTCGCGACCCTCGGCACCCCAGGCGGCGCGACCGCCGTCGAGCAGCCGCACGTCCTCGTGGCCGAAGAGCGTGAAGACCCACAGCGCGTACGCCGCCCACCAGTTCGACTTGTCGCCGTAGACGACGATCGTGTCCTCGCGGCGGATCCCCTTGCGCGACATGAGGTCGGCGAAGGCCGCACCGTCGACGTAGTCCCGCGTCACCGGGTCGTTGAGGTCCGTGTGCCAGTCGACCTTGACGGCACCGGGGATGTGCCCGGTCTCGTAGAGCAGCACGTCCTCGTCGGACTCGACGACGACGAGGCCCTCGGCGCCGAGGTTCTCGGCGAGCCAGTCGGTGGTGACGAGCCGCTCGGGGTGGGCGTAGTCCGCCAGGGCGGGGCTCGGGTCGGTGGGGACGGGCACGGCATCTCCTCGGGGTCGCTCGTGCTGCGGTCAGGCCGGCGCCGTCGTCCGCCGCTCGCGGTCCGGCGCCCTCTGCGCGGGAGAACGTCCCCGCGGCGACCGGATCTTCCCGCACCCGTCCCGGCGTCGCACCGGTGCCCACGCTGCGGAACGAGGCCCCGTCGCCGGCGCCTAGGCTCGCGCCCCGTGGCGGCGACGAGCAGCACGGAGCGGTCGGACCGGGGCGGGGTCGGCTCGCTCGTCGGGCGGGTCCCCGAGCTGGGTCGCGACCGGCTCGTGGCCGAGCTGGTCCCCTCGCCGCGCTTCGCCGACGTCTCCTTCGCCTCCTACGAGCCGTCGCCCTCCGAGCCGACGCAGGCCCGTGCCGTCACCGAGCTCGAGGCGCACGCGGAGCGGGTCCGCGCGGCCCAGGACGCACGGGGCGCCAAGGAGCGCCGCGGTCTGCGCCGTCTCCTCGGCGGCCGCAGCCCCGAGCCGTCCGGGGCCCCCGGCGTCTACCTCGACGGCGGCTTCGGCGTCGGCAAGACCCACCTGCTCGCCGCGACGTGGCACGCCGTCCCCGGGCCGAAGGCCTTCGGCACCTTCGTCGAGTACACCAACCTCGTCGGCGCCCTCGGCTTCGCCGAGGCCGTCCGGGCGCTGCAGCCCATGACGCTCGTCGCCATCGACGAGTTCGAGCTCGACGACCCCGGCGACACCGTCCTCATGGCGCGCCTGCTGCGCGAGCTCGTCGACGCCGGCGTCCGGCTCGCCGCGACGTCCAACACCCTGCCCGGCTCGCTGGGGGAGGGGCGCTTCGCCGCGGACGACTTCCTGCGCGAGATCCAGGCCGTCGGCAGCAACTTCGAGGTCGTCCGGATCGAGGGCGAGGACTACCGGCACCGCGGGATGCCGGACCCGCCCGCCCCGCTGGCCGACGACGCGCTCGAGGAGCGCGCCCGGGCGGTGGGCGACGGCGCCGTCCTCGACGACTTCGGCGCCCTCACCGAGCACCTCGCCCGCGTCCACCCCAGCCGCTACGGCGCGCTGCTGGACGGCGTCACCGACGTCTTCTGGCGCGACGTCCGGCCGCTGGCCGACCAGAACGTCGCCCTGCGCGCCGTCGTGCTCGCCGACCGGATGTACGACCGGTCGCTGCCGCTCACCGTCTCCGGCTCCGGGCTCTCGGAGCTCTTCACGCCCGAGATGCTCGGGGGCGGGTACCGCAAGAAGTACTACCGAGCGCTCTCACGCCTCACCTCGCTGGCGCGCGAGGGAGCCTGAGCGCCGCGCCCCTCGGGCATCTCGGCCGGTGGCGGGCACCCGTCGTCGGGGCCGCCCCGCGTTGACGGGCCCCCGCGCGCGGGAGAAGGTCGCGCGACGACGACGAGGTCGACCGGCGGGAGAGCCCATGGACCAGCACGCGCACGAGCCCACGACGCAGCCGACCCTCCTCACGCGGCGCCGCGCCCTGGCCGGCGCCGCGGGGGCCGCCGCCCTCGTCGGGGCCTCGCCGTGGACGGCGTCCGCCCGGGCGGCCGGCCCCGTGACGCGGGACCCGGACCTGCTGCGCTCCTCCGACCGCGGGCTGGGCTTCCTCGCGGCGATGACGGACGCCTACCCCGCGGCGAACGCCGGCGGACCCGTGCTGGCGCAGAGCTACGCGGACCAGAACGGCCTCTTCAGCACGGGTTTCGTCTACGACGAGGCGCTGAGCATCTGCGCCGGCATCGCGGCGGGCGGGCGCGGTCTCGCCCTGGCGCGGCGGCTCGGCGACGGCCTGCTCTTCGCCCAGGCCAACGACCCCGCGTACGACGACGGCCGCCTGCGCCAGGCCTACAACGTCGGTCCGTACACCTTCTACGACGGCGTGCGGCAGCCGTACGGCCTCCGGCTCCCGGACGGCACGGCGAACGTCGGCTACCAGTTCGGCTTCCTCGGCACCGCCGTCGGCGACATGGCCTGGCCGGGCATGGCCCTCCTCCAGCTCTTCGAGCGCACCCGCGAGCGGCGCTACCTCGACGGCGCGCTCGGCGTCGCCGGGTGGATCACGACGAACGCGCGCAACGCCGGGTCCCTGGGCGGCTTCTCCTTCGGGGTCGACGCGGGGAACGCGCCGATCCCCAACGTCTCGACGGAGCACAACGTCGACTGCGTCGGGTTCTTCACCCAGCTCGCCGCCGCGACCGGCGACGCGCGGTGGGGGGACGAGGCCGACCGGGCGAGGGCCTTCGTCGAGGCGGTCTGGGAGCCCGCGGGCGGGTTCTTCTACACCGGGAGCAACGACGGCTCGACGGTCAACCGCTCGCCCCTGCCGCTCGACCCGCAGACGTGGAGCTGGTTGTCCTTGCAGGACAGCCGGTACGCGCGGGCGCTCGACTGGGCCGCCGACGCGCTCGCCGTCACCGACGACGCCGGGCAGCCGCTCAGCGCGCTCCCCGACGGCGTCACCGTCTCCGGCGTGACCTTCAGCTCCGCCTCGCTGACCTCCACCACCGCCTACGAGGGGGTGCAGGTCAACCCGCAGGGCGTCTGGTGCGAGGGGACGGGCCAGCTGGCGACCGCCTACGGCGACCGGGCCCGCGGCCGGGCCGACGCGCGCCGCGCCGAGAACCTCCTCCGGCAGGTGCTCGTGGCGCAGACCGAGGTCGGCCAGGACCAGACCGTCGGCGGACGGCCGCTGCCGCCCCGCTCCGGCGTCGTCGCCGCGACCAGCCCGATCGACACGGGCTTCGGCTTCGGCTACTTCCAGGCCCAGCACATCGGTGCCACCGCCTGGTACGTCATGGGGGTGCACCGCGCCAACGCCTTCCGGCGCTACGGCTTGCGCTGAGTCGAGCGGGGTCGCCGCCCTCGGGGGAGGGCGGCGGCCCCGGCCGTCGGCGCCGTGCCGGTCAGCGCCGTGCCGGTCAGCGCAGGCGGGCCACGGCCACGGAGTGCGCGGGCAGCCGCACGACCTCCCCCTCGACGACGACGTCCTGGTCCCCGAGCTCGCCGCCGTAGGCCGCGACCAGCTCGGCGCCGCTCTCGCCCTCGACGCCCGCGCCGCGCTCGAGGACGACCTCCTGCGCGGCGTCGGACAGGTTGACGGCGACCCGGAAGGCGCCGCGGACGAGGACGAGCCAGCCGGCGTCCTCGTCGCCCACGACGTCGAGGCTCGGCGAGCGGCCGAGGACGTCGTCGCGCAGGTCGGCCTCGCTGCCTCGCAGCTCGACGAGCGTGCGGTGCCACGCGAGCAGCGCGGCGCCGCGGCCGGAGGTGGGCTCGTCCCAGTCGAGCACCGAGGCGTCACGCGTCGACGTCGCCTGCGGGTCGGGCACGTCCTCGGCGTCCCAGCCGTGGGAGGCGAACTCGCCCCGGCGGCCCTCCCGGACGGCGTCGCCCAGCTCGGCGTCCGGGAAGTCGGTGAAGAACTGCCACGGCGTGCGGGCGCCCCACTCCTCGCCCATGAAGAGCATCGGCGAGAAGGGGCCGAGCAGGACGAGGGCGGCGCTCGCGGCGAGGACGCCCCCGGGGAGCGTCTGCGAGGGCCGGTCGCCCGTGGCGCGGTTGCCCACCTGGTCGTGGTTCGAGGTGTAGGCGACGAAGGAGCGGCCGCGGTGGCGCGTCGGGTCCACGGGGCGGCCCCAGACCTCCTCGCGGAAGGTCGAGTACGTCCCCGCGTGCCAGAACGCGCCGGTCATCGTCGTCCGCAGCGCCTCCAGGGAGCCGAAGTCGACGTAGTAGCCCTGCCGCTCACCCGTGACCAGCGCGTGCAGGGCGTGGTGGACGTCGTCGGCCCACTGGGCCTGCATGCCGTAGCCGCCGTCGCGGGCGGGCTCGACCATGCGCGGGTCGTTGAGGTCGGACTCCGCGACGAGCGTCAGCGGACGTCCCACCTCGTCCGAGAGGTCCGCCGCCTTGAGCGACAGCTCGGCGAGCACGTGCACCGCCGAGTCGTCGACGAGCGCGTGGACGGCGTCCAGGCGCAGCGCGTCGACGTGGAAGTCGCGCAGCCACCGGAGCGCCCCCTCGACGACGAAGGCGCGGACCTCCCGCGAGCCCGGCGCGTCGAGGTTCACCGCGGTGCCCCAGGGGGTCTCGTGCTCGTCGGTGAAGTACGGCCCGAACTCGGGCAGGTAGTTCCCGGCCGGGCCGAGGTGGTTGTAGACGACGTCGAGGCAGACGCCGAGACCTCGTGCGTGGCAGGCGTCCACGAAGCGCTGCAGGGCCTCCGGACCGCCGTAGGGGGCGTGCACCGCCCACAGGTCGACGCCGTCGTACCCCCAGCCCCACCGACCCGGGAAGGCGGCCACGGGCTGCAGCTCCACGACCTGGACCCCGAGGTCGACGAGGTGGTCGAGCCGCCCCGCCGCGGCGTCGAGCGTGCCCTCGGACGTGAAGGTGCCGACGTGCAGCTCGTAGAACAGGGCACCGCGGCCGTCCACGCCGGCCCAGGAGCCGTCGGACCAGGCGAAGCGGCTCGGGTCGAAGACCCGGCTCGGGCCGTCGGGCCCCTCGGGCTGCCACGCGCTGCGCGGGTCGGGGCGGGCGTCGCCGCCGTCGAGGTGGAAGGCGTAGTCGGTGCCGTGGCCTGAGTCGGCGACCTCGGCGGACCACCACCCCCCGCCGTCGCGGGCCATCGGGACGAGGGAGCCGCCGGTCGGGGGCGTGCCGGCGAGGCCCACCTCGACCTCGACGGTGGTGGCGTCCGGGGCCCAGACGGTGAAGACGTGCAACGTGACCTCCTGCAGGAGTGCGGGTCTGACGGGTCCGAGGCGCGACGGGCCCGGAGTGCGTCGGGGCCCAGGGTGCGTCGGGAGTGGGTGCGTCGGGAGTGGGTGCGGCGGGGGTGGGTGCGGCGGGGGTGCGGGTGCGGCGGCCCCCGGTTCAGCCCTCCTCGACGAGGAGCGCCACGGGCAGGTCGGCGAGCACGTCCGCCAGGCGTGCCGCCCCGGCGTCGTAGGAGCGGCCGGAGAGCACGTCGGTCCAGCGCCCGCCCGTCGCGGCCTCGGGCAGCGTGAGGCTGTGCTCCCCCCAGCCGCCGTAGCGCGCGAGGGCGTCGGGCAGCCGGGTCGCGACCGTGACGGCACGGGCCTCGCCGTCCTGCGTGCGCGCGAAGGCGACGGCGTAGCCGCTGGAGGTCGGCAGCGGCGCGTAGCCGGTGCCCGGCCCGGTGAAGGCGCCGGCCAGGTCGCGGCGGGTGCGCAGCGCCCGGGAGGTGACGAGGAGCTTCTCCTCGTCGAGGTCGCGGGGCCGCGCGCCGCCGTCGAGCCGCTCGAGCAGCGTGCTGCGCCGGTCGTAGTCGACCGCGCGGCGGTTGTCCGGGTCCACGAGCGAGCGCTCGCCGAGCTCGGTGCCCTGGTAGACGTCGGGCACCCCCGGCATCGTCAGCTGGACGAGCTTCTGCCCCAGCACCGCCGCCCGGGCGGCCGGCGCCGTGGCTGCGACGAACGCGCCCACCTGCGCGAGCACGTCCTCGTCGCCGAGGACGCCGGTGGCGAAGTCGGCGACGGCGCGCTCGTAGTCCTCGTCGGGCGCCGTCCACGTCGTCTCGCGCTTGGCCTCCTTGACGGCCTTCTCGAGGTAGGCCAGCAACCGCTCCGCGGAGATCGGCCCGCCGTCGCCGTCCGCGCCCGCCGGCTCCCAGGTGGCCACGAGCGTCTGCCACACGAGGTACTCGGTCGGCCCGTCGAGCAGGGCCGAGCGGTGCGGCGCCGCGGCCTGGCGCCACAGCGCGAGGGCCTCCGCCCACGCCGCGGGCGTCCCCGCCACCGCCGAGAGCTGCACGCGGGCGTCCTCGGCGCGCTTGGTGTCGTGCGTCGACAGCGTCGTCATGGTCGTCGGCCAGGAGTCCACGAGCCCCGCGCAGAAGGCGTGGAACTCCTCCGGGGAGGTGCCGAACCGCTCGGGCGCGCCCCCGACCTCGTTGAGGCTCGACAGCCGGAACCAGCGGTAGAAGGCGGTGTCCTCCACGCCCTTGGCCATGACGGGGCCGCAGGTCTGCTGGAAGCGGACGACGAGCTCGGCGCGCTCGTCCTCCGCCGTGCGCCCGGCGGAGCCCGCCTCGCGCCCGAGCAGCAGGTCCCGGACGACCTCGAGCGTCTCGTGCCGCTCGGGCGCCAGGTGCTCGCGCGCACCCTCCACGGCCTCGTCGAGCACCCGGGCCGCCTCGGCCGGGGCGTCCTCGCCGGGGACGACGTAGGCGCGGTAGCGGGGGAAGGCGACGAGCAGCTCGGTGACGACCTCGGTGAGCGCGCGGCGCGTGTGGTCGCGCAGCCGGACGTCGGCGTGGCAGATGCTCGCGAGCAGGTCCACCAGCCGGTGCACCTCGGTGTAGAGGTTCTCGGCGACGACCTCGCGCTTGGCCCGCTCGACGACCGGCCCGAAGTCGGCCGGGTCACCCGTCAGCTGGGTGAACAGCGCCGTCATCGGAGCCTCGCCCGCCGGGTCGACGAACAGCCCGCCGACGCGCAGGAGCGCGTCGTAGCCGGTGGTCCCGGCGCACGGCCAGTCGTCGGGCAGCTGCTCCGCACCCTCGAGGATCTTCTCCACGACGACCCAGGCGCCCCCCGTGCGGTCGGCCAGGCGCCGCAGGTAGCCGCGCGGGTCCGCCAGGCCGTCGGGGTGGTCGATCCGCAGGCCGTCGAGCTCCCCGGTCCGCAGCATCTCCAGCAGCAGGGCGTGGCTGGCGTCGAAGACCTCCTCGTCCTCGACCCGGATCGCCGCGAGCGTGTCGACGTCGAAGAAGCGTCGGTAGTTCAGCTCCTCGTCGGCGACCCGCCAGTGCGCGAGGCGGTACCACTGCGCCTCGACCAGCCGGTCCATCGGCAGGCTCTCGGTGCCGGGGCGGACGGGGAAGACGTGGTCGTAGTAGCGCAGCAGCGGCTCCTCGCCGCTCGTGTCCAGCTCCAGCTCGCCCGCGACGAGGACCTGCCCGATGCGCGAGCCGAGCACCGGCATGAGCAGCGCGTGGTCCTCGGTGGACCAGTCGACGTCGAACCACGAGACGTAGGGGGAGTAGGGCCCGTCCCGCAGCACCGACCACAGCACCGCGTTGGAGGACGCGGGCGTCGGCACCGCCATGTGGTTGGGCACCACGTCGGCGACGGCGGACAGGCCGTGCTCGCGCAGCGCCGCGACCATCCGGTCGAAGGCCTCGCGGCCGCCGGCCTCGGCCGACAGGTGGGAGTGGTCGACGACGTCGTAGCCGTGCATCGACCCGGGGGCGGCCTGGAGCACGGGGGAGAGGTAGGCGTGGGTGACCCCGAGGCGGGCGAGGTAGCCCGCGAGCGCCGCGGCGTCGTCGTAGGTGAACTCCGGCTGCACCTGCAGGCGGTACGTCGAGGTCGGCACCGGCCGGCCGGGGCCGGGACGGTGCTGGCGCGCGGCGCGGCCGGCTGCCTCGGCGTCCCGCTCCTCGGTGGTGGCGGTGGTGGCGGCGGTGGTCTCGGTCACTTGGTGTCCCCCTTGCGGCGACGGGGCGAGCGGCGGCGGTCGGGCGTGCGGGGGGTCGCGGCCGTGTCCCCGGCCCCGGGGCTGCGGGCGGCGCGGGTGCGACGGGCGGTGGCCCCGTCGTCGACGGCGGCGTCCGCCTCGGCGGTCGCGCGCTCCTGCGGGTGGGCGGCGGCGGGGTCGCAGACGAGGACGACCTGGCTGCGGGCGCCGAGGTGCAGCGAGTGCCCCGCCTGGACCACCTGGTCCTCCAGGAGGCTGGCGGTGTCGACCAGCACGCGCCACGCGGGGCCGTACGCGGGCTCCGGCATGACGAACTCCAGCCCCTCGTGGTGGCTGTTGTAGAGCACGAGGAACTTCTCGTCCTCCACCCGCTCCCCGCGGGGCCCCGGCTCGTTGATCTCGTGGCCGTTGAGCCAGACCGTGACGGCGCGGGCGAAGTGGCTGTTCCAGTCGTCGTCCTTCATGACCTCGCCGGAGGGGGTCATCCACACGATGTCGGAGAGGTCGGACTGGCCGCCCTTGGAGGCCTCGCCCTTGAAGAAGCGGCGGCGGCGGAAGATCGGGTGCCGCCGGCGCAGGTGCACGACCCGGCGGGTGAAGTCCAGGAGCTCGCGCTGCTGCTCGTCGAGCTCCCAGTCGACCCACGACAGCGGGCCGTCCTGGCAGTAGCCGTTGTTGTTGCCGCGCTGCGTGCGGCCGAGCTCGTCGCCGTGCAGGAGCATCGGCACGCCCTGGCTCAGCAGCAGGGTGAGGAGGAAGTTGCGCTGCTGCCGGGCACGCAGCACCAGGACCTCGGGGTCGTCCGTCGGCCCCTCCACCCCGCTGTTCCACGACCGGTTGTGGCTCTCGCCGTCGGCGCCGCCCTCGAGGTTCGCCTCGTTGTGCTTGTCGTTGTAGGAGACCAGGTCGCGCATCGTGAAGCCGTCGTGGGCGGTCACGAAGTTGATGGAGGCGACGGGACGGCGCCGCGAGCTCTCGTAGAGGTCGCTGGAGCCGGTGATGCGGCTGGCGAACTCGGCGAGGGTCGACGGCTCGCCGCGCCAGAAGTCGCGGACGGTGTCGCGGTACATGCCGTTCCACTCGGTCCACAGCGGGGGGAAGCCGCCGACCTGGTAGCCGCCGTCGCCCACGTCCCAGGGCTCGGCGATGAGCTTGACCTGGGAGACGACCGGGTCCTGCTGGATGAGGTCGAAGAAGGCCGAGAGCCGGTCGACCTCGTGGAACTGGCGGGCGAGCGTGGAGGCCAGGTCGAAGCGGAAGCCGTCGACGTGCATCTCCGTCACCCAGTAGCGCAGCGAGTCCATGATCAGCTGCAGGACGTGCGGGTTGCGCATGAGCAGGCTGTTGCCCGTGCCCGTGGTGTCGAAGTAGTGGCGCTTGTCGGAGTCGACGAGCCGGTAGTAGGCCGCGTTGTCGAGGCCGCGGAAGGACAGCGTCGGGCCCATCTCGTTGCCCTCGGCCGTGTGGTTGTAGACGACGTCGAGGATCACCTCGATGCCGGCCTGGTGCAGCGCCAGCACCATCGCCTTGAACTCCGGCACCTGCTCGCCGCGCGTGCCCGCCGAGGAGTACTCCCCGTGGGGGGCGAAGAACCCGATGGTGTTGTAGCCCCAGTAGTTGCGCAGGCCCTTGTCGAGCAGGTGGGTGTCCTGCACGAACTGGTGCACGGGCATGAGCTCGACGGCGGTGATCCCGAGCTCGACGAGGTGGCGCACCATCGCCGGGTGCCCGACGGCGGCGTAGGTGCCGCGCAGCTCCTCCGGGATGCCCGGGTGCGTCATCGTCAGGCCCTTGACGTGCGCCTCGTAGATGACCGACTCGTGGTACTCGTGCCGCGGGCGGTGGTCGGTGCTCCAGTCGAAGAACGGGTTGATGACCACCGAGAGCGCCGTGTGCCCGAGGCTGTCGTCGTCGTTGTACGAGCCGGTGTCGCCGAAGCGGTAGGAGAACAGCGACTCGTCGCCGTCGTCGAGGCCGTCGATCGCCTTGGCGTACGGGTCGAGCAGCAGCTTCGCCGGGTTGCACCGGTGCCCCGCCGCCGGGTCGTAGGGGCCGTGCACCCGGTAGCCGTAGCGCTGGCCCGGGCGCACGCTCGGCAGGAAGGCGTGCCAGACGAAGCCGTCGACCTCGGTGAGCGGCACCCGCGTCTCGCGCCCGGCGTCGTCGACGAGGCAGAGCTCCACGCGCTCGGCGACCTCGCTGAAGACGGCGAAGTTGGTGCCCGTGCCGTCGTAGGTGGCTCCCAGCGGGTAGGGGCTCCCGGGGTGCGTCGACGCGGGACGGACAGGAGAGGTGGGGCGGACGGGGGCGGGCGGCACGGTGGGGCCGGGCAGGGTCGGCATTCTCACGTCCGTCGTCGTAGGGGCGGTGCCGCGCGGCGGGCGCAGGCACCCGGCAGCCCGGCGTCGGGATCGACGACCATCCCACCGCATCGGCCCCCTCGGCGCCCAACCGGTCCGCGAGGACGGACCTCCGCGGTCCGCGACGAGGAGTCCGCGGGCGCCTACCCTCGCCTCCCGTGGGGGCGGTCCAGGGGCGCGACGACGGCGGCGCGGTCGGGCGCCCGCTGCGCGACGGCGTGGGCGAGCCCCGTGCGCTGGCGGTCCCTCAGCTGCTGCCGGGGAGCACCGAACGGTGGCGGCGGCTCCTGGGCCCGGTCCTGCGGCGACGCCTCCCGGGGGCGGTCCTGGAGGTCGCCGTCCGCGCCCTGCGCCTCGGCCTGCAGCAGCGGGTCACGGGGCTCGCGGCCGAGGCCGCCTTCTTCGCGCTCCTGTCGCTGCCGCCGCTCGTCCTCGGGCTGACGGGGACGGCCGCGCTCGTCGGCTCGCAGCTCGGCGCCGACACGACCTCCCAGCTGGAGAGCACGCTGCGGACGCAGCTGAGCCCGTTCCTCACCGAGCGTGTCGTCGACGAGACCATCGTGCCGACGCTGACGGCCGCCATCGACGGCCCGCGCTTCGACCTGATCTCGATCGGCTTCGTGCTCTCGCTGTGGTCGGGCTCGCGCGCGCTGGGGGTGCTGCTCGACACCATCTCGATCATGTACGGCATGGGCGGGGAGCGGAACGCCGTCCGCGGCCGGGCCCTCGCCCTGCTGCTCTACGTCGTGGGCCTGGCGGCCGGCGCGCTCGCGCTGCCGCTGCTCCTCGTCGGGCCGTCCTACCTGGAGCGGCTGCTGCCGGACGGGCTCGAGGCGCTCCTCGGGGCCTACTGGCCGGCGGTGCTCCTCATGAGCTCGGTGCTCCTCGCCCTGCTCTACCACGCGGCCACGCCGGTGCGGCTGCCGTGGTCGCGGGCCCTGCCGGGCGCCCTGCTGGCGCTCGCCATCTGGGTGCTGTCGTCGTGGGGGATGCGGGCGCTGCTGACGCTCACGGTGGGGACCGGGCGCGGCGTGACGATCTACGGCCCGCTGACCGCGCCAATCATCCTGCTGCTGTGGCTGTACCTGCTGTCCATCGCCGTGCTCGTCGGTGCCGGCCTCAACGCCGCCGTCGAGCAGGTGCGGCCGGCTCACGACGAGCGCGGCATGACCGCCCAGGAGAGGGCGGCGGAGGGCACCTGAGCGTGCGGGCCCCTCGACCCCGGAGCCGCGAGGGCCTCGGGAGGACGGGGGCCTCGGGACTACGGGGCCTCGGGACGACGGGGCCTCGGGACGACGAAGGCCCCGGTCCGCTGGGGACCGGGGCCTCGGGGGTGGGCGATACTGGGATCGAACCAGTGACCTCTTCCGTGTCAGGGAAGCGCGCTACCGCTGCGCCAATCGCCCGGGGTGGCACGGCACCCGTGCTGCCGCCCCGGCGGACCGAGGTGGAGACGGGATTCGAACCCGTGTGGACGGCTTTGCAGGCCGCTGCCTAGCCACTCGGCCACTCCACCGTGAGTCGCACACAGGTGCGAGCCCGAGCGGACGACGGGATTCGAACCCGCGACCCTCACCTTGGCAAGGTGATGCTCTACCACTGAGCCACGTCCGCATGCGCACCTGACGGCCTGGACCGCGTCGGCGTGCGTCGTGGACTCTAACCGAGCCGCTGACGCCCCGTCCAACCCGACCCGCCGCCCCGCGGGCCCGACCGAGGCCGCCGGCGGGACGCCGACGACCCACCGACGACCGACCACGGCGGACGTCGCGCCGCGGCGGACGTCGTGCCGCGGCGGACGTCGTGCCGCGGCGGACGTCGTGCCGCGGCGGACGTCGTGCCGCGGCGGACGTCGTGCGTGCGGCAGGCTCCCGCCGTGCGAGACCACTCCCCGGCGGCCTGGTGGGGCGGGCTCCTCGCGACCGGCCTCGTCGAGGTCGTGGACCTGGCCGAGGACCCGGGCGCGCTCGACCGCGGCGGCCGCTGGTTCGTCGTGGCCGACTTCGAGGCGCCGCTGGGGGAGGCGAGCGCCGTGCAGACCTCGGCGTCGGGCGTCGTCCGCGGACGGGCCCGGGCGTGGCGCTTCGCCGACGTGCGTCCCGCCGGGCCTCCGGCGGGCGGCGTGTGGCGCGGGCCCGACCGCGACGCGTGGACCTCGTCGCTGGACCGTGCCGGCTACACGGCGGCGGTCCGCGCCGTCCGGGACCTCGTGCGCGAGGGCGTCGTCTACCAGGCGACGGTGTGCCGGGTGCTCGAGGCGCCCCTGCCGTCGTCCGGGCCCCCGCCGGGAGCCGACCGCGGCGGCCGCCCGGACGCGTGGGCGCTCGCCGCCGTGCTGCGCAGCGGCAACGCCGCCCGGTACGCCGGGGTGCTCGACCTCGGGGAGGACGGCTTCGTCGTCAGCGCCTCGCCCGAGCTGTACCTGCGCCGTCGGGGCGACCTCGTCGAGAGCGGTCCCATCAAGGGGACGGCACCGCCCGGTGGCGTCCTGGGCGGCAAGGACGTCGCCGAGAACGTCATGATCACCGACCTCGTGCGCAACGACCTCCAGCGCGTGTGCCGGCCCGGCACGGTGGCCGTGACGTCGCTCCTGGCGCGCGAGCGGCACCCGGGGCTCGACCACCTCGTCTCCACCGTGGCGGGCCGGCTGCGGCCCGGCACCGGCTGGGGCGGGCTGCTCGCGGCGACCTTCCCGCCCGGCTCGGTGAGCGGGGCGCCGAAGCGGGCCGCGCTGGACGCGGTCGCGGCGCTGGAACCGGTCGCCCGCGGGCCCTACTGCGGGGCGCTGGGATGGGTCGACGCCGACCGCGGGACCGGCGAGCTCGCCGTCGGCATCCGGACCTTCGTGCAGCACGACGGCGTCCTGCGGCTCGGTGCCGGCGCGGGCATCACCTGGGGGTCGGACCCGGAGGAGGAGTGGGCCGAGACCGAGCTGAAGGTGGCCAGGCTGCTGGCGCTCGCCTCGTCCCCGGCGCGCCGGGCCCCCTGACGCCCGCGGCCGCGGACCCGCTGACGCCCGCAGGACCCGGCGTGCTCCCCGGCAGCACGCGCGCACCGTCCCGGCGTGGTCGCGGCGCCGAGCCCGCGCGGCGGGCCATCATGCGCGGGTGGGACGAGGCGGGGCGACGGGCGGCGCGCACAGCGGTGGAGCGGTCGGGGCGGCCGAGGCCGGTGTCGACGGGGCTCGCGCCGACGGGGCCGGTGGTGACGGGGCCGGCGGCGACGGGGCGGGCCCGGTGGTCTGGGTCGACGGCGCGCTGGCGGCGGGGGGCGCGGCCGGCGGGCGTGCGGTCGTCGACGCCCTCGACCACGGCATGACGACGGGCGACGGGGTCTTCGAGACCTGCAAGGTCGTGGACGGCGTCCCCTTCGCGCTGAGCCTGCACCTGGCCCGGCTCGCGCGGTCCGCCGCCGGCCTCGGCCTGCCCGCGCCCCGGGAGGAGGAGGTCCGCGACGCGGTCGGGGCCGTCCTGCGGGAGCGTGCCCTGGCCCGGGGCCGCCTGCGCATCACCTGGACGAGCGGTCCCGGCCCGCTGGGCTCCGAGCGCCACGGCGGCTCCACGCTCGTCGTCGCCGCGGCGCAGGCCCCCTCGCCGGCGACCGCGCCGTCGGTGGTCACGGTGCCGTGGACGCGCAACGAGCGGTCGGCGACGGCCGGTCTCAAGACGACGTCCTACGCGGAGAACGTCGTCGCGCTGCGCCGCGCGCTGGCCGCCGGCGCCGGGGAGGCGCTGCTCGCGAACACGCGCGGCGAGCTCTGCGAGGGGACGGGCAGCAACGTCGTCGTCCAGCTCCGCGGGGCCGACGGGCGCCCGGCGCCCGAGCTCGTGACGCCGCCGCTGTCCTCGGGGTGCCTGGCCGGGGTCACGCGGGCGCTGCTGCTGCGGTGGGCGCAGGAGGAGGGGCTGCCGCTCGTCGAGCGGACCGTCCCCGTCGGGGCGCTGCGGGACGCCGCCGCCGTCCTGCTGACGTCCTCGCTGCGCGACGTCCAGGTGCAGACCAGGCTGGACGGACGCCCGCTCGCGCCGGGCGACCTGCCCCTGCGCGCCGCCGACCTCTTCGCCCGCCGGGCCGCCCAGGAGGTCGACCCACGCTGAGGTCGACCCACGCCGAGGTCGACCCACGCCGAGGTCGACCCGCGCCGAGGTCGACCCGCGCTGGGCGTCCGCCCACGACGACGCCCCGCCGGTCGCGGGACCGGCGAGGCGTGGACGCTGTGCCGTCGCACCCGAGGCGCGACGCGCCGGTCGGGCCGCCTGCTCGGGGCGGCCGACCGGGTGCCGGTCAGGCCGTGAGCAGGTGCCCGATCTCGGCGTCGAGGTCCATGCAGCCGGCCTCGCCGCCGCGCGGCACCGTGCTCAGGGTGCGCGCCGCGAAGGCGCGCAGGTCGCTCGTCGAGGCCTCGAGCAGGGCCCGGCCGTCGGGCGAGCTGAGCGCCACGCAGGTCGTGTCCGGGCGGCCGTCCGCCGCGGGCCAGACGCGCACGTCGCCGTCGCCGCTCGGCGCCTCCAGGCCGGCGAGCAAGAGCTCGCGGGCGAACACCCACTGCACGTCGGCGCCCGCGTCGCCGCCGGACCCGAAGGCGACCGTGACGGCGAAGGGGTCGTCGGTCGTGTAGCGCAGGACGACGGGCAGGGCCACCGCCTCGCCGTCGGGGGAGACGAGGCGCAGGTCCACCGGGGCCTCGACGTCCGAGGGGCGTCCGGGGCCGGGGGGCGTGAGGGGGGACATGGGACCTCCTGCGGGGGCGTGGTGCGGTGGTCGACCCCGAGCGGCCGACCGGTCTGGTGAGCATGTGCCCCGGGGGGCCCGGACCTAAACCCCCGGGCGCTCGCAGCGGCCCGCCTCCCCCGGACGGAGCAGCGCGGCCACCCGTCCGCTCAAGGCCCCGGCGGTGCGTGCCGACCAGCGTCCTCCCCCCGGGAGGGCCGGGGGGCAGACGGCTCCGGCCTCACCCGGCCGGGGCCCCGACGTGGGCGCGGCGGTCTGGACGGGCGCGCGCTCGCCTATCGTCGTCGCCATGACGAGCGGTCCCCAGCGAGTCGACGCCGACGTCGACGCCGCCGGGCCCGGGGTCCGGCAGTGCTCCGCGGGACGGCCGGCCGGCCCGGGGGAGGCCGGTCCCGAGACGGCCGGTCCCGAGACGGTCGCTCCCGAGCGGGTCGCGGGCGGGCCGCTGCCCG
>NZ_JBBIAA010000003.1:65042-65584 GCF_037482545.1 Pseudokineococcus basanitobsidens
GGGAGCGTCGCCGGCACGTCGCCGCGCCGGCGCCCGTCACCGGTCGGTGGCGCTGGCGCCAGCGCGTGCGCTCCGAGCGGCCGCACGTCTACCGGGTCTACCGGATCGGCGTCGGCGTCGTGGGCGGGCTGCTGCTGGTGGCGTGGGCCCTGCTGAGCTGGCTCCCCGGTCCGGGCGGCATCCCGCTGCTCCTGCTGGCCCTCGCCGTGCTCTCCACCGAGTTCCGCTGGGCCCGCCGTCTCCTCGACCGTGCACGCTCGGGCGCCCACCGCTTCGCGGCGTGGTCGGCGAGGAGGCCGCTGTGGCTGCGCGTCGTCGGCACGGCCGCCCTGGTGGCCTTCGTGCTCGCCGCCCTGGTCCTCGGTCTCGCGGTCGCCGCGGGGGTGCCCGGCTGGGTGCCCTCCGGTCTCGCCACGCAGCTCGACCGCCTCCCCGGCGTCGACCTCGCCGGCCGGTGAGCCCCGCCACGAGCCCGGGTGCGAGAGCCGGCCGGCCGGCGAGGCGACCGTCCGCCGGGCGCCGCGGCGCCCGGCGCGGAGGGG
>NZ_JBBIAA010000003.1:65714-221373 GCF_037482545.1 Pseudokineococcus basanitobsidens
CCGCGCCGGATGCGGTAACCTCCGCATCCGGCGCAGCGGTGGCGCCGAGAGGGCGATTGGCTCAGCGGTAGAGCGCCTCGTTCACACCGAGGAGGTCACTGGTTCGATCCCAGTATCGCCCACCGCACACGACGACGGCCGGTCCCCGACGGGGCCGGCCTTCGTCGTCCCCGGTCCTCGTCGTCCCCGGTCCTCGTCGTCCCCGGTCCTCGTCGTCCCCGGTCCTCGTCGTCCCCGGTCCTCGTCGTCCCCGGTCCTCGTCGTCCCCGGTCCTCGTCGTCCCCGGTCCTCGTCGTCCCCGGTCCTCGTCGTCCCCGGTCCTCGTCGTCCCCGGTCCTCGTCGTCCCCGGTCCTCGTCGTCCCTGGCCCACCAGTACCCGCAGGAGGCCCCGTGCACGCCAGCCCGACGCTCCCCCCGGACGCCGGTGAGGTCGTCGGCCGCGTCGCCCGCCTCGCCCGGTACCCGCTGCGCTCGGCCGGCGGCGAGGACCTGCGGGCGGTCGCCTGCACGGCGGACGGCCTCGAGGGCGACCGCGCCCACGTCCTCGTCGACGGCCGCGGCACGGCGCTGCGGGGCAAGGACGTCCCCGCCCTCGCCGGGCTCGCCGCCGCGCTCGTCGACGGCCGGCTGGAGGTCCGGGACGCCACCGGGCGGGCGCTCGACGACGCGGCCCTGGCGGACGCGACCGGCGTCCCGGGCGCGCGCGCGGCCGCCGCCGCGGAGCACGGGGCCGCCCCCGGCGGGGACGCCGTGGCGCCGCTGCACGTGGTGAGCGAGGGGGCCGAGCAGGGGCCGGGCGGGGACGAGTGCGACCCGCACCCCCGCGCGAACGTCGTGCTGGCCCTCGCGCCGGACCGGGCTCCCGGTGCCGAGCGGGGCTGGGTCGGCGCCGAGCTCGCGGTCGGGACGGTGCGTCTGCGCGTGGCGCGGACCCCTCGCCGCTGCCTCGGCGTCTACGCCGACGTCCTCGAGCCGGGGGAGGTCGCGGTGGGCGACGAGGTGCGGCTGGTCGAGAGGCCCCCAGGGCGCTGACCGTTCGGCTCCGCGGGGAGACCGGGCGCGCCGGCGCCCGTGGCTAGCATCGCCGCCGTGCCCGAGATCCCCAGCTCCCCAGCCGCCGACGGTCCCGACGAGCCCAGGAGCGACGAGCCCAGGAGTGACGAGTCCGGGCGCGCGACGCCGCCGGGCGCGGGGTCCGAGGGGCCCGCGGGGCCGCCGGTGCAGGTGGTCGTGGTGGGGCCGGACGGCAGGGCGGGGCGGACGCTGCCCGCGGGCTCGACCGCGGGGGACGCGCTCGCCGAGCGCCGCGGCGACCGCGGGGAGGACGCGCTGGTCGTCGCCCGCGTCGGGGGCGAGCTGGTCGACCTCGACACCGTGCTCGCGGACGGCGACGTCGTCGAGCCCGTGACGGCGGGCTCGGCGGACGGCCTGCAGGTGCTGCGGCACTCGGCGGCGCACGTGCTGGCGCAGGCCGTGCAGGCCGCGCGACCGGACGCCCGGCTCGGCATCGGCCCGCCCGTCGTCGACGGCTTCTACTACGACTTCGACGTCGACGTGCCTTTCACGCCGGAGGACCTGCAGGCGCTGCACAAGGCGATGGGACGCATCGTCAAGGAGGGGCAGCGGTTCTCCCGCCGCGTCGTCACCGAGGAGCAGGCGCGCGCCGAGCTGGCGGACGAGCCGTACAAGCTCGAGCTCATCGGCCTCAAGGGGCCGGCCGGCGGGGGCGAGGTCGCCGAGGGCGCCGCCGTCGAGGTCGGGGGCGGCGAGCTGACGATCTACGAGAACCTGCGGCGCGACGGCTCGGTGGCGTGGCGCGACCTGTGCCGCGGCCCGCACGTGCCGAGCACGAGGGCGCTCGGCAACGCGTTCGCCGTGACCCGGTCCGCCGCGGCCTACTGGCGGGGGGACCAGGAGAACGCGCAGCTGCAGCGCGTGTACGGCACCGCGTGGCCGACGAAGGAGGCGCTGACCGCGTACGTCGAGCGCCTCGCCGAGGCCGAGCGGCGCGACCACCGGCGTCTCGGCACCGAGCTGGACCTCTTCTCCTTCCCCGACGAGATCGGCTCCGGCCTGCCCGTGTTCCACCCGCGCGGCGGCGTCGTCAAGCGGGAGATGGAGGACTACGTCCGTCGCCGGCACGTCGAGGAGGGCTTCGACTACGTCGGCACCCCGCACATCTCCAAGCAGCAGCTCTTCGAGACGTCCGGGCACCTGCCGTACTACGCGGACACGATGTTCCCGCCGATGGAGCTCGAGAACGCCGAGTACTACCTCAAGGCCATGAACTGCCCGATGCACAACCTCGTCTACCGGTCTCGCGGGCGCTCCTACCGCGAGCTCCCGCTGCGGTTCTTCGAGTTCGGGTCGGTCTACCGGTACGAGAAGTCCGGCGTCGTCCACGGGCTCACCCGTGTCCGCGGGATGACGCAGGACGACTCGCACAGCTACTGCACCGCCGAGCAGGCGCCCGGGGAGATCTCGAAGCTGCTCGGGTTCGTCCTCGGGCTGCTGCGCGACTTCGGGATCGACGACTACTACCTCGAGCTGTCCACCCGCGGCGACTCAGCCAAGTTCATCGGCTCCGACGAGCAGTGGGAGCAGGCGACGGAGGTCCTGCGGCAGGCGGCGGTCGAGACCGGGCTGGAGCTCGTCCCGGACCCGGGGGGCGCCGCGTTCTACGGCCCGAAGATCTCGGTCCAGGCGCGCGACGCCATCGGGCGGACCTGGCAGATGTCGACCGTCCAGTACGACTTCAACCAGCCGGAGCGGTTCGGCCTGGAGTACCAGGCCGCCGACGGCTCCCGGCAGCAGCCGGTGATGATCCACTCGGCGAAGTTCGGCTCGATCGAGCGCTTCCTCGGCGTGCTCGTCGAGCACTACGCCGGCGCCTTCCCGCCGTGGCTCGCGCCCGTCCAGGTGGTCGGGATCCCCGTGGCCGGCGACTTCGCCCCGTACCTCCACGACGTCGCCGCCCTCCTGCGCCGCCGCGGCGTCCGGGTCGAGGTGGACGACTCCGACGACCGGATGCAGAAGAAGATCCGCACCCACACCAAGCAGAAGGTGCCCTTCCTGCTCATCGCCGGTGGCGAGGACGTCGAGAAGGGCGCCGTGAGCTTCCGCTTCCGCGACGGGCGTCAGGACAACGGGGTGCCCGTCGACGAGGCCGTCGAGCGGGTGCTCACCGCGATCACGACGAGGGCGCAGGTGTGAGCGTCGAGCCGGCCGCGGGCCTGCCCGGCGACCCGGACGGCTTCGAGCGGCTGTGGACGCCGCACCGCATGGCCTACATCGGCGGCCAGGACAAGCCGGCCGACGCCGGCGAGGGGCCGCAGTGCCCCTTCTGCCGCGCCCAGCACGCCGACGACGAGGACGGCCTCGTCGTCGCGCGCGGCGAGGAGTGCTTCGCCGTGCTCAACCTGTACCCGTACAACCCCGGCCACCTCATGGTCTGCCCCTACCGGCACGTGGCCTCCTACGTGGACCTCACCGAGGCCGAGACGGTCGAGGTGGCCCGGATGACACGGACCGCGCTGCGGGTGCTGGCGGACGTCAGCGCCCCCCACGGCTTCAACCTCGGGATGAACCAGGGCGAGGTCGCCGGGGCCGGCATCGCCGCCCACCTGCACCAGCACGTCGTGCCCCGGTGGGGCGGGGACGCGAACTTCCTGCCCATCGTCGGCCGCACCAAGGCCGTGCCGGAGCTGCTCGCCGACACCCGCAGCAGGCTCGCCGCGGCCTGGCCGGGGCCGGACCGCACGCAGCCCTGAGGGAGGGCCCGAGCGCCGGCCCGAGCGCCGGCAGGGCCGGCGTCGGCCGGGCGCGGCGGGCAGGTCGGGCCCGCCCCGCTGGCTAGGGTCTGCCCACGATGCTGAGCCGCTACGCACGCGCCGTGATGTCCGCCGTCTTCGCACCGCTGGCCCGGGCGCTCGTGCGCCGTGGGGTCAGCCCCGACGTCGTCACGGTCGTCGGGACGCTCGGCGTCGTGCTGTCGGCGCTGCTGCTGCTGCCGACCGGCCACCTCGTCGTCGGGCCCCTCGTCATCACCGTCTTCGTGCTCTCCGACACCCTCGACGGCGCCATGGCCCGCGAGACCGGCCGGTCGGGCCCCTGGGGCGCCTTCCTCGACTCCACGCTCGACCGCTTCGGCGACGCGGCCATCTTCCTCGGCGTCGCGCTGTGGTTCCTCGGTCGCGGCGACGACGCCCTGGCCGGCGTCCTCGCCCTCGCCTGCCTCGCCCTCGGGTCGGTCGTGTCCTACGCGAAGGCACGCGCCGAGGGCCTCGGCATGACGGCCGACGTCGGCGTCGCGGCCCGGGCGGACCGGCTCGTCGCCGTCCTCGTCGCCACCTTCCTCGTCGGCCTCGGTGTGCCGTCCGTCCTGCTCGTCGTCGTCCTGGCGGCCCTGGCCGTCCTCAGCGCCGTGACGGTCGGCCAGCGGGTCGCGACGGTCCGCCGCCAGGCGCTGCCGCGGCGCCCCGTCGCATGAGCCGTCGGACGAGCCGTCGGACGAGCCGTCGGACGGGTCGTCCGGCGGGCGCTCGAGGTCGCGGTGCCGGGCGGGGGCGCGGCCGGCCGGGCCGGCACCCGCTGCTCCTGGCCTGGCGGGCGGCACGGGCGCTGCCCGAGCCCGTCGTGCGGGGCGTCGCCGCGGCGGTGGCCGACGGGCTCTGGGCGGCCTCGGCGGTCCCGGGGCTGCGCGGGGCGGCGGCGCTGTCGGGGCTCCGCGTGCTCGCCGAGAACCTGGCGGCGGCGCGGCCGGGGGCGGACCGGCGCACGTCCCGCCTCCTGCTGCGCGCCGCGCTGCGCTCCTACGCCCGGTACTGGGTGGGCTTCTTCCGCCTGGACGGCTGGGACGAGCAGCGCCGCCGCACGGCCTACCGCCCGCACGGCTTCGAGGGGCTGCGCGCCGAGCTGGCGGCCGGCCGGGGCGTCGTCGTCGCCCTGTCGCACTCGGCCAGCTGGGACGTCGCGGGCGCGTACGCGGCGCTCGAGCTGGCGCCCGTGACGACCGTCGCGGAGCGCGTCGAGCCGGCGGTCGTCTACGACGCCTTCGTGGCGGCCCGCGCCGCCGTCGGCGTGGAGGCCCTGCCGCTGACCGGCGGGAGCCCACCGCTGCCCCGGCTCGTGCGGCGGCTCCGGGCCGGCGGCATGGTCCCGCTGCTGGTCGACCGGGACCTCGGCGGCGCCGCGGTGGAGGTCGACCTCCTCGGCGGGCGCGCGCGCGTCGCGTCCGGCGCGGCGGCGCTCGCGGACGTCGCCGGCTGCGCGCTGTTCGCCCTGGAGTCCTGGGACGAGCGCGACCCCGCCGCCCCCGGCGGCTGGGTCGTGGCCGGGCGCGCGCACCTCGTCGAGCGCGCGACCGAGGGGACCCGCGCGGAGCGCGTCGCGGTGACGACCCAGCGCGTCGCCGACGTGCTCGGCGCCGCGCTCGCCCGGCACCCGCAGGACTGGCACGTGCTCCAGCCCGTGCTCCTGACGCCGCAGGGGGGCGCGGCGTGAGCGACGGGGCCCCGCGGGGCCGGTCGTGAGGATCGGGGTCGTCTGCCCCTACTCCGTCGACGTCCCGGGCGGCGTCCAGCTGCACGTCCGCGACCAGGCGCGCGAGCTGCGGGCCCTGGGGCACGACGTCGCGGTGCTCGCGCCGGGGGAGGAGCGCCCCGCCGGGTGGGACGGGCCGGCGCCGGAGCTGGTCGGCCGAGCCGTCGCGGTGCCCTTCAACGGCTCCGTCGCCCGGCTGTCCTTCGGGCCGGTGGCGAACGCCCGGACCCGCCGGTGGCTGGGGGCCGGCCGCTTCGACGTCGTCCACGTGCACGAGCCCGCCTCGCCGAGCCTGGGTCTCCTGGCGCTGCTGGCGGCCGACGCGCCCGTCGTCGCCACCTTCCACAGCGCCCTGGACCGGTCCCGGGCGATGCTCGCGGCGCAGCCCCTGCTGCGGCCCGGGCTCGAGCGGCTCTCGGCGCGCATCGCCGTCAGCGAGGACGCGCGTCGCACGGTGGTCGAGCACCTGGGCGGCGACGCCGTCGTCGTGCCCAACGGCGTCCGGGTGGCCGACTACGCGGGCGCGGCCCCGCGCCCGCGGTGGCAGGGCCTGCGGGCCGGGCGTCCGCCCGTCCTCTGCTTCCTCGGCCGCGTCGACGAGCCGCGCAAGGGCCTGGCCGTGCTCGCCGGCGCGCTACCCCGGCTGCGCGCGCAGCACCCCGGCCTGCGGGTGCTCGTCGCCGGCACGGGCGACGGCGCGGGGCTGCGCGACCTGCCGCGCCGGGACGCGGCGGCCGTGGAGGTGCTGGGCGCGGTCAGCGAGCAGGACAAGCGCGCGCTGCTGGCCTCCGTCGACGTCTACGTCGCCCCGCAGACCGGCGGGGAGAGCTTCGGGGTCGTGCTCGTCGAGGCCATGGCGGCGGGCGCGCCCGTCGTCGCCAGCGCGCTCCCGGCCTTCCGGCGGGTGCTGGACGACGGCCGTCTGGGCGCGCTCTTCCCCGTGGGCGACGCCGCGGGGCTCGCCGACGCCGTGCAGGCCGTCCTCGCCGACACCCCGGGGACGGAGCGACGCCGTCGCGCCGCGACGACCGCGGTGCGGCGCTACGACTGGTCGGTCGTCGGGCGCGAGCTCGTCGCCGTCTACGAGACCGTGCTGCAGGGCGTCGGGGCCGTCGCGCTCGTCGCACCGGCCCCGGACGACCCGCCGCCGTCGTCGCGGTGGCGCGCCCGGCTCGTCCGGGGTACCCGTCCGACCTCCGCCCGTCGGGGACCGGGCGCGTCGGGACGCCGGAGGTCCGGGGGCGCAGGGGGCTCGCGGTGAGCGGGGGGTGGGCGGTGCTCGTCGACGTGCGGGTGCTGCTGCTCGTGGGCCTGCTCCTCGTCGTCCTCGCGCTCGCCACGCTCGTGCTGAGCACCGCGGCGCGGCGCCTGGACCGCCTGCACCGGCGCGCCGACGGGGCGCGCGCCGCCCTCGTCGAGCAGCTGGTGCGACGGGCCGCGGCGACCGACCGCCTCGCGCGCAGCGGCCTGCTCGACCCGGCGGCGTCGGTGCTCCTCGCCGGGGCCGCCGCCGAGGCCCTCGGCGTCGGCGAGCCCGCCCGGACGGCCCCGGTCGTGCCCCCGCCCGACGGAACCGCCGAGCCGGCCGGTGCGGTGCGCCTGGCGCAGGGGCGCGAGAGGGCGGAGAGCGACCTGTCCGCGGCGCTGCGGGCGGCGCTGCCGCCCGAGGTCCTCGCCGACCTGACCTCGCGGCCGGAGGCGGAGGGGCTGCTGGGCGACCTCGCGACGTCGTGCCACCGTCTCGCCCTGGCCCGGCGCCTGGCCAACGACGCGCAGGTGCAGGTGGCCCGCCGCCGGCGCTCCCGCCTCGTGCGCTGGGCGCACCTGGCCGGCCGCGCCCCGGCGCCCCGCACCTTCGAGGTCGACGACGAGCCGCCCCCGGGCCTGCTGCCCTGAGCCGGGGCCGCCGAGCGGGGCCCGAGCGGGCCCGGGGGCCCCGGGGGCCTCCGCGTCGGAGGCCTACCATGGCCCTGTCCGGCGCCCCCGCCGCGCGCGGCCCGGGGGAGCGGTGCGAGACCCGCCGGACGACTCCCGCCACGACCACTGCGAGGTACCGGTGCCCACGCCCGAGACGACCCAGCCCTCCGCCGACCAGGCCCCCGGGGCGCAGCCGCCCACGGGTCCCGGCGAGGCGGCCCGCGACAGCGCGGCGCGCGGCACCGCCCGGGTCAAGCGCGGCATGGCCGAGATGCTCAAGGGCGGCGTCATCATGGACGTCGTCACGGCGGAGCAGGCGAAGATCGCCGAGGACGCCGGCGCCGTCGCGGTGATGGCCCTCGAGCGGGTCCCCGCCGACATCCGTGCCCAGGGCGGTGTCGCGCGGATGAGCGACCCCGACCTCGTGCAGGGCATCGTCGACGCCGTCTCCGTGCCGGTCATGGCCAAGGCCCGCATCGGGCACTTCGTCGAGGCCCAGGTCCTGCAGAGCCTCGGCGTCGACTACGTCGACGAGTCCGAGGTGCTCACGCCCGCCGACTACGCCCACCACATCGACAAGTGGCGCTTCACCGTGCCCTTCGTCTGCGGCGCCACGAACCTCGGGGAGGCGCTGCGCCGCATCACCGAGGGCGCGGCGATGATCCGCTCCAAGGGGGAGGCCGGGACGGGCGACGTCTCCAACGCCACCGGGCACATCCGGACGATCCGCGCGGAGATCGCCCGGCTGACGTCCATGAGCAGCGACGAGCTGTACGTCGCCGCGAAGGAGCTGCAGGCGCCGTACGAGCTCGTCGCCGAGGTCGCCGCGGCCGGGAAGCTGCCCGTCGTCCTCTTCACCGCCGGCGGCATCGCGACGCCCGCCGACGCCGCGATGATGATGCAGCTCGGGGCCGAGGGCGTCTTCGTCGGCTCGGGCATCTTCAAGTCGGGCAACCCCGCCGAGCGCGCCGCCGCGATCGTCCGGGCCACGACCTTCTTCGACGACCCCGACACCATCGCCAAGGTCTCCCGCGGCCTGGGCGACGCGATGGTCGGCCTGAACGTCGACGCCATCCCCGAGCCGCACCGGCTGGCCACGCGCGGCTGGTGACCTCCGCCCGCGCGGTCGTACACGGCGCCCCGACCCCCTCACGGCGGCCGGGGCGCCCGCGGCCCGCGGGTCTTCTCCGAAACCTCTCAGACCGAAACCTCTCAGACCGGGCACCCGCTGCCGATAGGGTCCGGGCACCGCGGGCACGGAGCCCGCTCCCACCCCGAAGGGGCCTCCATGCGCCGCACGACCACCCGCCGAGCCGCCTCCACCGGGCTCGGCGCCCTGGCCGCGACCACCGCCCTCGCGCTCGCCGCGCCCAGCGCGAGCGCGGCGACGAGCGAGATCGTGCTCGACCCGGCCGCCGAGGAGGTCTTCCTCAGCCTGTCGGCCTACCCCACCTCCTCGGACCTGCAGGAGTCGGCGGACTACGCGCCGGTCCCCACCTCCGGCGAGGTCACCATCGCCCTGCCCTCCCTGGCGCGTGCCTCCGGCGACCTGTCCGCCGGGGTCTACGAGCTCGACGCCTACGAGCAGGCCGCCGGGGACGACGACCTCGAGCCGATCGCGACGACGGAGACGGCCCCGGACGACTTCACCGTCGCCCCGGGCGAGGACGGTGCCTCCTCGGTGGACGTGGTGCTCCCGGTCGAGCTCTTCGACGACCTCCAGGTCGACGAGGTGGTCGTCCTCGTGGACGGCGTCCAGGTCGACGGCTTCACCGAGGGCCCGGTGCTCGACTTCGCCGTGGAGGCCACCCCGTCGGCCTCCTCCGGGCGCGACGACGTCGTCCCGCTCGAGCTCGCCGCCGACCTGTTCGCCGTCGCCGCGCTCGAGGACACCCTCGAGGCGACGGCCGGCGCCCCCTTCGACCTGGCGCTGCCCGAGGAGTCGTCGTTCACGGCGCTCGGCGTGACGTCGCTGGAGGACGCGGCCCTCTCGCTCTACCCGTTGGGCGACGGGGACGACTTCGCCTGGGTCTCCGAGGTGGGGACCGACGCCGGCGCGGCCGTCGCCGCGAGCCCGTCGGGTGCCGCGGCCGCCGCCGCGCTCGCCGAGGGCGCCGACGCCGTCACCGCGGTCGAGGCGGCTGCCGCGGCGCCGGTGGCGGCGACGGACGCGGACGACATCGACTACGAGGACCTCGAGCCCGACGTCGAGGTCTCCGACGACGGGCGCACGGCCCAGGTCACCCCGTCGGCGGACCTGCCGGAGGGTGACTACCTGCTCGAGCTCCTGCTCCCCTCGACGACGGACGACGCCGTGCTCACCGTCGTCTTCGGCGACGTGGAGCTCGCCGCCGCCGCGCCGGAGCCGACGCCCACGGTCACGGTGACGCAGCCGGCGCCCACGACGACGGTGACCGCGGCGCCGCCGCGGCAGAACCCGGGCCTGCGCTCGAACACCGGTGTCGAGGACGCCGCTCCCGGCCTGCCCGACGGCGGCCTCGTCCTGCTCGGCTCCGGGATGCTCGCCGTCGCCGGGGCGACCGGTGCGGCGGCGGCCCGCTCCTCCCGGCGCGCCCGCCGCTGAGCGTGAGCACGGACAGCACCCCGCCGACGGGCGGCGCCTCCCCCTCGCGGGGGCGGCGTCGCCCGTCGCGGCGCGCTGCGGCGCTCGCCACCGCCGCGGTCCTGGCGGTCGGCGGAGCGGTGCTCGTGGCCGCAGGCCTGGGCGACGCCGAGCCCGTCGTCGCGTCCGCGCCCGTGCCGGCCCCCACCGCGCCGCCACCGAGCCCTCGGCCGACCCTCGCGCCCAGCCCGTCACCGTCACCGTCACCGACGACGTCCCCCGCCGTCGTCACGCCGCAGCCCGAGCCGGAGGCCCAGCCGACCGCCGTGCCCTCCCTGGAGGCCGACGCCGACACCCGCCTGCGAGTGCCGTCGGTCGGGCTGGACCTGCCCGTGCACGAGCTGCGCCCGGACGACGGGGCCATCAACCCGCCGACCATGACGGACGCCTACTGGATCGCGCCCTACGGCGAGCCGGGCGCCGGTGACGACGCGCCGGACAACACCGTCTACGTCGCGGCGCACTCGTGGAGCCGCGGCGACGCCGCCTTCGACCCGCTGCTGGACGCCGACTTCGAGGGCGGTGCCGTCGAGCCGGGGGACGAGGTCGTCCTGGACACGCCGTCCGGGGAGGTCGACTACGCCGTCACGGACGTCCGCCGCTACGGCAAGGACGCGCTCCCCGACGCCGACGCGGTCTGGCAGGTGCACCCCGGGCGCCTCGTCCTCATCACGTGCTTCCAGCGCGAGGACGGCCGCCGCTCGACCGAGAACCTCGTCGTCACCGCCGAGCAGACCGGCCCCGCGGCGGGCTGAGCCCGGTCCCCTGTCCCCGCGCGGTGAGCCCCGCAGCGGCGGGGCTCACCCCTCGAAGGAGTGCTCTGCCGCCGGGAAGGCCCCGCTCTCGACGTCGTGCACGTACGCCTGCGCCGCGGCGGAGAGCGCACCGCGCAGGTCGGCGTACTGCTTGACGAACCGGGGGGTGCGCCCGCCGCCGAGGCCGGCCATGTCCGTCCAGACGAGGACCTGCGCGTCGGTGCCAGGGCCCGCCCCGATGCCGACCACGGGCACGACCAGCTCGTGGGCGAGCCTCGCGCCCACGTCCGCCGGCACCATCTCGACGACGACGGCGAAGGCGCCGGCGTCCTGCAGCGCCCGCGCGTCGCGGACGAGCCGCTCGACGTCCTCCCCCCGGCCCTGGACCCGGTAGCCGCCCAGCGCGTGCTCGGACTGGGGCGTGAAGCCGACGTGCCCCATGACGGGGACGCCGGCGTCGACGAGGGCGCGCACCGACGGCGCCACGGCCGCCCCGCCCTCGAGCTTCACCGCGGCGGCGCCGCCCTCCTTGAGCATCCGCACCCCGGTGCCCAACGCCTGCGCCGGTCCCTCCTGGTAGCTCCCGAAGGGCAGGTCGGCGACGACGAGCGCGCGCGAGGTGCCGCGCACGACCGCCCGGGTGAGGACGAGCATCTCCTCGACGGTCACCGCCAGCGTCGAGGTCTGGCCGAGGACCGTCGTCCCGGCGGAGTCCCCGACCAGCAGGACCGGGACGCCGGCGTCGTCGAGGACGGCGGCGGTGAGCGCGTCGTAGGCGGTGAGCATCGCCCACCGCCGGCCCTCGTCCTTCCAGCCCTGCAGGGTCCTCGTGCGGACGACCCGGGGCCGGCGGGTCGGCCCGGGGGCCGGTGCCCCCTCGTCGCTGCCGGTCGCCGGATCGCCGCCGTAGGGGGCGGGCACCTCGTCGCTCACTCGTCCTCCTCGCGCCAGTGCGTCGTCACGGGGAGCCGGCGGTCGCGGCCGAAGGAGACGGGTGTCGTCTTGGGACCGGGGGCGCCCTGGCGGCGCTTCCACTCGGCGCGGTCGACGAGGCCGACGACGCGCCGGACGTCCTCGGGGTCGTGGCCCGCCTCGAGCAGCTCCGAGCGGCCCATGGCCCGCACGACGTAGTCCTCGAGCAGCGCGTCGAGGACGTCGTACTCGGGCAGGGAGTCCTGGTCGGTCTGGTCCGGGCGCAGCTCCGCGGACGGCGCCTTCGTGATCGAGGCCTCCGGGATCGGCTCCCGCTCGCCGCGGGCCCGGGCGTCCTCGTTCCGCCAGCGGGCCAGCCGCCAGACGTCGGTCTTGGCGACGTCCTTGAGCGGGGCGAAGCCACCGACCGAGTCGCCGTAGATCGTCGAGTAGCCCACCGAGAGCTCGCTCTTGTTCGACGTCGTGAGCACGAGCTGGCCCTCGGAGTTCGAGATGCCCATGAGCAGCGTCCCGCGGACGCGCGCCTGCAGGTTCTCCTCCGCGACCCCGCTCATCGGCACGTTCTCCAGGAAGGCGTCGACCATCGGGGCGATCGGGTGGGTGCGGTAGTCGATGCCCAGGCGCCCGGCGAGGTCGTCGGCGTCGCTGCGGGAGTGGGCGGTCGAGTACCCGCTCGGCATGGAGACGCCGACGAGCCCCCCGGGGCCGAGGGCGTCGACGGCCAGGGCCGCGCAGACGGCGGAGTCGACGCCCCCGGACAGGCCGAACAGCACCTGCGTGAAGCCGTTCTTGCGCACGTAGTCCCGCAGGCCCAGGACGAGCGCCGCCCAGAGCTCGGCCATCTCCCCCAGCGGCTCCGCCACCGGGGCGGGGACGGGCTCGCGGTGGGGCGCCGGCTCCTCGCCCACCACGACGCGGTCGACGCCGGGGACGTCCGCCGGGGACGCCGAGCCCTCGGGCAGGTCCAGGTCGACGACGACGAGCTGCTCGACGAAGGCCTCCCCGCGGGCGAGCACCTGCCCGTCGGCGGCCACGACGAGCGACCCGCCGTCGAAGACCAGGTCGTCCTGGCCGCCGACCGTGTTGACGTAGGCCAGGACCGCGCGGGCTTCGCCCGCCCGCCGGCGGCACAGCTCGAGCCGCGTGTCGTCCTTCGACCGCTCGTACGGCGAGGCGTTGAGGACGACGAGCAGCTCCGCGTCGGCGTCGTGCGCCGCGGCGACCGGGCCGCCCTCCTGCCAGAGGTCCTCGCAGATGGCGACGGCGACGTCGACCCCGCGCACGCGGGCCACCAGGAGGTCGCGGCCGGGGACGAAGATGCGGAACTCGTCGAAGACGCCGTAGTTGGGCAGGTGGTGCTTGGCGTAGCGACCGACGCGCGCCCCGCGGTGCAGCAGCCCGGCGCAGTTCTGGGGCAGCCCCTTCGGGACCCCGGTGCCGCCGCCGTCCCGTCGGCCGCCCTCGCGCTGCAGGCCGTGCGGCGGCGCCGACGCGTCCCCGCCCTCGCGCTGGCCGCGGCCGGCGGCGCCGACGCCCTCGGCGAGGGGGCCCTCGACCCGGTCGACGTAGCCGACGAGGACGGGCAGCTCGCCGAGCCCGTCGGCGGCGAGGTCGGCCGCGAGCTGGTCCAGCGCGGCGCGCGAGGCGTCGACGAACGAGCGGCGCAGCGCGAGGTCCTCGACGGGGTAGCCGGTGAGGGCGAGCTCGGGGAGCACGAGCAGGTCGGCCCCGGCCGCGGCGGCCTCCGCCGCGGCGCGGCGGACGCGGGCGGCGTTGGCCGCGAGGTCGCCGACCGTCGTGCCCACCTGGGCCAGGGCGAGGCGCAGGGACGGCATGGCGCGAGCGTAGCCACGCAGGCCGGGCGCCCCGGCGTGCTCCCGGCCGGTGGCGCGCGCCGTCAGGCGTCCTGCCGCTGCTGCCGCCGCTCGTCGCGCAGGTCGGCGACGGCGGGCACGAGGCTGAGCAGCACGAGCGCGACCGCGACGAGCAGGCTCGCGACCAGGCCGGCCGTGAGGTCGGCCCCCTGCAGCCCGCCCCCGGCGCCCGAGGCCGCGCCCCCGCCGGCCACCCCGGCGACGCCGAAGAACACGGCCCCCACGACGGCGATGCCCACCGAGGAGCCGATGCGCTGGCTGGTCTGCAGGACGCCGCTGGCCGAGCCCGACCGCGGGCCGGTGACGACCGACAACGTCAGCGTCGTGTTGGGCGAGATGACGACGCCGCTGCCCGCGCCGGCGACGAGCAGCGGGACGACCAGGGCGAGGCCCAGCTGCCACGGCGGCAGGACGTCGGCCAGCGTCGCCACCACCGCGAGGGTGCCCAGCAGCCCGACGGCGACGGTCGAGAGGCCGCCCACGACGAGCCGGCGCCCGAGCCGGCTCACCGCGCTCCCGGCGACGACCGGCGTGAGCGCACCGCCGACGGCGAACGGCGTCTGCGTGAGCCCGGCCTGCAGCGGGGTCATCCCGAGCCCGTCCTGCAGGTACAGGGACAGCACGAAGAAGATCGTCGTGAAGCCGGTGAAGTACACGAGCCCGACGAGGACGCCGTTGCGGTACCGGCTCGTGCGGAACAGGGACAGGTCGACGACGGCGTCCCGCCCGCCGTCGGTGCGGCGGCGCTCCCAGCGGACGAAGGCGACGCCGAGCCCGGCGGAGGCGAGCCAGAGCAGCGCCCAGACGAGTGCGGGCGGCTGCTCCAGCAGCGGCAGGAGCAGCGCGGTGAGGGCGCCCGCGAGGAGGGCGACGCCGACGACGTCCACGTCGGCCCGGCGCCCGCCCTCCGGGCGCGACACCGGGAGCCAGCGCATCGCGAGCACGGCACCGGCCACGCCGATCGGGATGTTGACGAAGAAGACGAGACGCCACGCCGAGGGGTCGGGGTCCAGGCTCAGGATGGTCCCGCCGAGCAGCGGACCGACGGCCGTGGACAGCCCGATCGAGGTGCCCAGCAGGCCGAAGGCGCGCCCGCGCTCGCGGCCCGAGAAGAGCGTCTGGATGAAGGCGGCGACCTGCGGCTGCAGCAGGCCACCGCCGACGCCCTGGAGCAGCCGTGCGGCCAGCAGGAGCCCCGGCGTGGGCGCGAGGCCGCACAGCAGGCTCGCCGTGGTGAACGTCGCGAGCCCGGCGACGAACACGCGCCGGCGGCCGCGGGCGTCGCCCAGCCGCCCGGCGGGCACGAGCACGAGGCCGAAGGCGAGCGCGTAGCCCGACAGGACCCACTGCAGGTCACCGCCGCTCGCCCCCAGGTCCGCGCTGATCGAGGGCAGGGCGACGTTGATGATCGAGACGTCGAGCAGCGTCATGAAGCCTGAGACGAGGCACACCGCCAGCGCCTTCCAACGCCGTGGGTCCGGCTCCGACGGGGAGCCGTCGGGGCGCCCGGACGCGGGCCTGCCCTCGTCGGGACCGCTGGAGGAGGAGGCGGGCTGCTCGCGGCGGTCCGTCGTCACCGCGGAACGGTATGCCGGGGCACCGGCCGGCACGCCGCCGGGGCGGGAGGCGGGGTCGGCGGCGAGCGCGCGTCCTCGGGCGTCGGCCGGCCCCGCGGCGCTGGCAGGATGACGCGGCAGCAGGGGCACCAGGCCGGCCGCACCAGGTCGGCGTCAGGTCAGGCACACCGCACCGAGCACCGAGGCAGGGGGACGGATGGACCGTCAGCAGGAGTTCGTGCTCCGCACCATCGAGGAGCGCGACATCCGCTACGTGCGGCTCTGGTTCGCCGACGTCCTCGGGAGCCTGAAGTCGGTGGCCGTCGCCCCGGCGGAGCTCGAGAGCGCCTTCGCGGAGGGCATCGGCTTCGACGGGAGCGCCATCGAGGGGCTCGCCCGGCGCTCCGAGTCCGACATGCTCGCCCGCCCCGACCCGTCGACGTTCCAGGTGCTGCCGTGGCGCGGCGAGGACGGCCAGGCCGGCGTCGCCCGCATGTTCTGCGACATCCTCACCCCGGACGGCGAGCCCGCCCTCGCCGACTCCCGCAACGTGCTCAAGCGCACCCTCTCCCGGGCCGCCGAGTCGGGCTTCACCTTCTACACGCACCCCGAGATCGAGTTCTACCTGTTCCGGGGGACCCCGGCGGACAGCGTCGGCGCCGAGGGCGGCGCCGTGCACGCACCCGTGCCGGTGGACACGATGGGCTACTTCGACCACGTCCCCGGCGGCACCGGGCAGGACTTCCGCCGCGCCGCCATCGCCATGCTCGAGGCGATGGGCATCTCGGTCGAGTTCAGCCACCACGAGGGCGGTCCGGGCCAGAACGAGATCGACCTGCGCTACGCCGACGCGCTCACGACGGCCGACAACGTCATGACCTTCCGCACGGTGGTCAAGGAGGTCGCCCTCTCCGAGGGCGTCTACGCCTCCTTCATGCCGAAGCCGCTGGCCGACCACCCGGGCAGCGGGATGCACACCCACCTGTCGCTGTTCGAGGGCGACCGCAACGCCTTCCACGAGCCGGGCGCCCAGTACGAGCTCAGCGCCACCGCGCGGCACTTCATCGCCGGGCTGCTGCGGCACGCGCCCGAGACCTGTCTCATCACGAGCCAGTTCGTCAACAGCTACAAGCGGCTGTGGGGCGGGTCGGAGGCCCCCTCGGACATCGCGTGGGGGCACAACAACCGGTCCGGCCTCGTGCGCGTGCCCCGCTACAAGCCCGGCAAGGCGCAGTCCTCGCGGGTCGAGCACCGCGGCATCGACACGGCGGCCAACCCCTACCTCGCCTTCGCGGTCCTCCTGGCGGCCGGCCTCAAGGGGGTGGCGGAGGAGTACCCCCTCGCGGAGGGCGCGGAGGAGGACGTGGCGCTCCTCACGGACGCCGAGCGCCGCGCCATGGGCATCGGCCAGCTGCCCGCCAGCCTCGACCACGCCATCCACCTCACCGAGGGCAGCGAGCTCGTCGCGGAGACGCTGGGCGAGAGCATGTTCGAGCACGTCCTGCGCAACAAGCGGGCCGAGTGGGTGGACTACCGGGCCCAGGTGACGCCCTTCGAGCTGCGGCGCTTCCTGCCCTGGCTCTGAGGCGCCGCCCCGTGGACGCCGACCTCCGGACCGCTCCGGGCAGCCCCGCCGCCGGCGACGGCCCCGGCGCGCTGCGCGTGCTCGTCGTCCAGCACGAGGACGGCTGCCCGCCGGCCCTGCTGGCCGACGCCCTGGTCGCGCTCGGCGCCGTCGTCGACGTCGTCCGCCCCGACCTGGGCCTGCCCCTGCCCACCTCGCTCGGTCGCCGGGGGCCCGGCCGGCCGGCCGGGGGGCACGACGCCCTCGTGGTCCTCGGCGGCAGCGCGGCCGCGGACGACGACGCGGCCTGGCCGTGGCTGCCCGCCGTGCGGGGGCTGCTGGCGGCCTGCGCCGCCGACGGCACGCCCGTGCTCGGGGTGTGCCTGGGGGCCCAGCTGCTCGCCGCCGCCACGGGCGGTCGCACCGGCCCAGCGCCGTCGGGGCCCGAGCACGGCCCGGGCGACGTCGAGGCCGTGCCCGGCGCCGGGCAGGACCCCCTCGTGGCCGCCGTGGGGAGCCCGCCGCCGCCCGGGGCGACCGTCGGCGGCGGGCCGGGGCACGAGCCGACCGGCGCCCCCGACGACCGCACCGGCGCGGACGACGCGGAGCAGCCCGTCCTGCGCTGGCGGGCCGTGCAGTCGCACGGCGACGCCGTGCTGGAGCTCCCGCCCGGGGCCCGCCTGCTCGCCTCGTCGACGGCCTGCCGGGTCCAGGCCTTCGCCGCCGGTCGCGACGGCACCGCCTGGGGCGTGCAGTACCACCCGGAGGCGACGTCCGAGCTCGTCGCGGGCTGGTGCGCCTCGGAGGGCACCCGCTCGCAGCTGTCCGCGCTCGGGCTGACCGCCGAGGACGTCGTCGCCGCCGTCGTGGGGGAGCAGCCGGCGCTCGTCGTCTCCGCCCGGCGCCACGCCCGGGTGCTGCTCGAGGCCGCCGCGGCGCGGCGGGCCCGCGCGGAGGAGCCCGCGTGAGCGCCCCGGTCGTCTCCGTGGGGCTGCTGGCCCGGCGCGGGTACACCGACCCGGAGGCGGCGCAGCGCGTCCTGGCCGACCCGGCGCTCGCCGGCGCCCTGCGCCGGTGGGGGGCGGGCGAGGCGTCGACCCCGCGCCGGTCCGCCGCGGACGGACGGCGCGGCCCGGCGCAGCGGCCGGCCCCGCGCTCGCCGCAGGAGGCGGCCGACGAGCTCGTCGACCTGCTCGCCGGGGCGGCGGACCCGGACGCCGCGCTGCGCGCCGTCGCCCGCCTCGCCGAGCACCCCGGGTCCCCGGCCCTGCGGCTGCTCGCCCGCCCCGGACCGGCGCGGGCGCGCCTCGTCGCGGTGCTCGGTGCCTCGTCCGCCCTCGCCGACGGGCTCGTGCGCCACCCCGGGGACGCGGACGTGCTCGAGGACGACGACGTCCCCGTGCCCGCGGCCGCGCTGCGCGCCGAGCTGCTGCGCGGCGTCGGCGCCGACCCCGACGACGACGGGCCGGTCGCGGCGGACGGGGCGAGCCGTGATGACCTGCGCCGCGCGTACCGCCGGCGCCTGCTGAGCCTGGCCGGGCGCGACCTCGCCGCGCCCGCGCCCGAGCGCCGCCTGGGCGACGTCGCCCGCGAGCTCGCCGACCTCGCCGCCGCCGCCCTGGAGACGGCGCTGGCGCTGGCGCGACGGGACGTCGGCCCGGAGCACGCCGGCGCCCGGCTCGCCGTGATCGGGATGGGCAAGTGCGGCGGGCGCGAGCTCAACTACGTCAGCGACGTCGACGTCGTCTACGCGGTCGAGCCCGCCGACGGGGTCGCGGAGCAGCAGGCCCTGGCCGTCGGCACCCGGCTGGCGCGGCTGCTGGCCCAGCACTGCTCCGCCTACACCGCGGAGGGCGCGCTGTGGCCGGTGGACGCCAACCTGCGACCCGAGGGCGGCGCGGGACCGCTCGTCCGGACGGTGGACAGCCACCGGGCGTACTACGAGCGCTGGGCGAGCACGTGGGAGTTCCAGGCGCTGCTCAAGGCCCGCCACGTGGCCGGGGACCCCGTCGTCGCCGAGGCCTACCTCGAGGCGGTGCGCCCCGGGGTGTGGACGGCGGCCGAGCGCGCGGGCTTCGTCCCCGACGTCCAGGCGATGCGGCGCCGCGTCGAGGAGCACGTCCCGGCGAAGGAGCGGCCGCGCCAGCTCAAGCTCGGCCCCGGCGGGCTGCGGGACGTCGAGTTCAGCGTCCAGCTGCTGCAGCTCGTGCACGGCCGTGCCGACGCGCACCTGCGCAGCGGCACGACCCTCGACGCGCTCGAGGCGCTGGCCGCCTACGGGTACGTCGGGCGGGCCGACGCCGGGCGGCTCGACCGGGCGTACCGCTGGCTGCGGGTGCTCGAGCACCGCGTCCAGCTGGCGCGGCTCACGCGGACGCACCTCATGCCGGTGGACGAGGACGACCGGCGCCGGCTCGCGCGCGCCGCCGGGGCCGGGGACGTGGCCGGGCTCGACGCGCGGTGGGCCGAGACCCGGCGGACCGTCCGGCGCCTGCACGAGCGGTTGTTCTACCGGCCGCTGCTGGGGGCCGCCGCCCGGCTGTCCACCGAGGACGTCCGCCTCGGGCCCGACGCCGCCCGGGCGCGCCTGTCGGCCCTGGGCTACCGGGACCCGGCCGGCGCGCTGCGCCACCTGCAGGCCCTCTCCGGCGGGGTGAGCCGGCGCGCGGCCATCCAGCGCCAGCTGCTGCCGGTGCTCCTGGGCTGGTTCGCCGACGGCGCCGACCCCGACGCCGGGCTGCTGTCCTTCCGGCGGCTGTCGGAGTCGCTCGGGGGCACGCACTGGTACCTGCAGATGCTGCGGGACGACGGCGTGGCCGCGGAGCGCCTCGCGAACCTGCTCGCGGGCAGCCGGATGGCCGCCGACCTGCTCCTGCAGGCGCCCGAGGCGGCCCGGTGGCTGGAGGGCGAGGTCGAGCTGCGCCCGCGGCCCGCCGCGCAGCTGCGCGCCGAGGTCGGGTCGGTCGTCGCCCGCCACCGCGACCCCGTCGACGCGGTGAACGCCGCCCGCGCCGTCCGCCGGCGGGAGATGACGCGCACGGCCGTCGGAGACCTCTCCGGGGTCCTCGGCCTGGAGGAGGTGGGCGAGGCGCTCACCGCGGCGACCGAGGCCGTGCTCGCCGGCGGTCTCGCCGCGGCGCTGCGCTCGGTGGCGGGCCGTCGGGGCGAGCCGCTCCCGGTCCGGATGGCGGTCGTCGGGATGGGCCGCCTCGGGGGGCGCGAGCTCACCTACGCCAGCGACGCCGACGTGTTGTTCGTTCACGAGCCGGTGGGCGGCGCGCCCGAGGCGCTGGCGCAGGAGGTCGCCGTCGCCGTGGCGGGGGAGACGCAGCGGCTGCTGACCTCCCTGGGCCCCGAGCCGCCGCTGGCGGTGGACGCCGCGCTGCGGCCGGAGGGGCGCAGCGGGCCGCTGTCGCGCTCGCTGTCCTCCTTCGCCTCCTACTACGCGCGGTGGTCGGACGTGTGGGAGGCGCAGGCCCTGCTGCGCGCCGAGCCGGTCGCCGGGGACGTCGAGCTCGGCGCCGCCTTCTGCGCGCTCGTCGAGGGCGTGCGCTACCCCTCGGCGGGCCTGGACGGGGCGCAGGTGCGCGAGGTGCGCCGGATCAAGGCGCGCGTGGAGTCCGAGCGGCTGCCCCGCGGCGTCGACGCGCGACGGCACGTCAAGCTCGGCCCCGGCGGGATCTCCGACGTCGAGTGGACGGTCCAGCTGCTGCAGCTGCAGCACGCCCACGTCGAGCGCGGCCTGCGCACGACGTCCACGCTGGGGGCGCTGGCCGCGGCGGCTGCGGCCGGGCTCGTGGACCCGGAGGACGCCTCCGTGCTCGAGGACGCCTGGCGGTGGGGCTCGCGCGTGCGGGCCGCCCTGGCGCTCTGGACGGGCCGGCCCGGCGACGTCGTCCCCACCGACCTCGACGACCTGGAGGGCGTCGCGCGGCTGCTGGGGATGCCCGCCGGCTCCGCCGGCGCGCTGGAGGACGAGCACCGCCGCCGCACGCGCCGCGCCCGCGCCGTCGTCGAGCGGCTGCTGTTCGGGTGGCAGGACGGCTGACGCCCGGGCCCGTGCCGGCGGCGCCCGGAGGGCCGCCAGGTCGCGTCAGTACTCGGCGCCGCTGTCGAGCGGCGAGCCGTGGCGACGGCGCAGGTGCACCTTGCGCGTCAGCCGGATGACGGGACGGATCATCAGCTCGACGCTGCCGACGAGGAAGAACCAGGTGCCGACCGTGCTCGTCGACTCCCAGAAGAACAGGACGCTCCCGGCGATGAACCAGGCCGCGACGAGGACGTCGTTGACGATGCTCAGCACCTCGTAGCGCTGCCGCAGCACGAGCTCGTCGTGGCCGAGACGGACCTGCAGGTCCTGCGGGTGGGTGCTGCTGCTCACGGGAGGGACCTCTCGGGTGCGGGTGCGGACGGCGGCCATGGTGGTCACCTCGAGATCTCCTGCGCGAGCCGGTGGGACGGCCGCGGCGACGGCGCTACCGTCCCGGCGTGGCCCTCACCGTGCCCGTCGACCGCGCGCGTCCCGCCTTCCTCGACTCCGTCACCTCCTTCGTCGACGCCGTCGGCGCGCTGGACGAGCTCGCGCTGCTGGAGGCGTCCCGCTGCCGCGGCTGGACGCGCCTCGACGTCGTGGTGCACGTCCTGACGGGGTGGCAGGAGGTCCTCGCCGGGCTCGTCTCCCCCGTCGACGACCCGCCGACGGTGGACGCCGCGAGCTTCTGGACCGCCTTCGCGGACGCGGCGGACGCGGACGAGGTCGCGGTCCTCATGGCCCAGCGGCGCCGCAGCGCCGCCTACGCCCGGCCCTCCGCGGCGGTCGAGCACCTGCGCGACGTCGCCGGGTCCGTGCGCCGCGGGACCGCGGCGGCCGCGTCGGGAGACCGGCGGTGGCTCGGCGAGGTCTTCGACGTCGGCGACTTCCTCGCCACCTGGGCGGTCGAGGACGCGGTCCACCAGCTCGACCTCCGGTGCGCCGGCCCGGTGCCGCCGGACGCGCTCGCGCTCGCACGGGAGACGGTCGAGGCGCTGGCGGGTCGGGCCCTGCCGACCGACGACCACGTCGAGGCCGTGCTCGTCGGGACCGGACGGCTGGGCGCCCCCGTGGGCTGGGGCGAGGACCTCCGCGGGCGGCTCCCTGCCCTGGGGTGAGCGGACCCGTCCGGCGGGCGGGGTCAGGCGTCGAGGGCGCGGTCGACCGCGGCGGCGAGGTCCCGGAGGTCGCCGAGGTGGTCGAGCGAGGCCAGGACGAGGTCCGGGTCGACGTCGACGTACCCGTGCACGAGCACGTTCCTCATCCCCGCGGCGGTCCGTAGCCTCGCGGCCAGGGGGCCCGGGAGGACGCCGCGCTCCGCGAGGGCGACGAACGCGTCGCCGTAGCCCTCGACGCGGCGTCCGGGCTCCTCGGCCACGAGGTGGAGGGCCACGTCGATCGCCGCCTGGAGGGCGAGCTGGAGGTGCCGCTCGACCTGGGCCTGCAGGGCTACGTCCCGCCGGTAGTCGGGCAGGGACGTCCCGCGCAGGTCGTCCAGCAGGAGCAGGCGGCGGTCGAGCTCGCCCAGGCGGCGGCGGACGCGCTCAGCGTCGACCAAAGGTGCCCTCCGCGAGGCGGCGACCCAGGGCGTCGGCCAGCTCACGACGCAGCGGCTCGGTGTCGAAGTAGCGGTCCAGGACCTCGGCGTGGTGCCGCACCCGTGCCTCCTCGTCGGCCCGGACGAGCACGACCCCCTCCTGGACGACGCGGACGCCGAGAGCCGGGGGGACGTCGTCGAGGAGGACGAGGTCCACGCGCCGGCCGCCCGCCGCGCTCTCGAGGTCCGCGAGGAGCTCGAGCCGGCGCGCCGGGGCCAACGGCGCCCGGGGGAGCACGGCGACGTCGACGTCGGAGTCGGGTCGCGCGCTCCCGCTCGCGCGGGAGCCGAAGAGGTACGCGACCGCGACCTCCGGTGCGGCTCCCAGGACCCCCGCCAGCGCCACGACGTCGACGGACGCCGGGGACGCCGGGGACGCCGGGGACGCCGGGGACGGGGGCACGGCGACGACGGTAGCGCCGGCCCGTGGCGTAGGAGAGCGGCGACCGGTGCTCAGCCCGCGGCGGCGAGCGCCCGCAGCCCCGCCTCGACCGCCGGCGGGTTCGGGCGCCGGGCCCGCAGCGCGGCGGGCAGGGACGTCACGGCCGCGCGCAGCGCGGCGGGGTGCGTCCGCGCCGTCCGTAGCGCGGTGCGGGCGACGACGCGCCACGGCCGGCGCATCACGGCGGTCAGCAGGGCCGAGCGCGCGATCCCCGCCGCCCGCACGGACGGGGCGTCCCGGTGCGGGGAGGGGTGGTGGTGCACGACGAGGTCGTCGACGTAGGCGAGCCCGCGCCCCGCGGCCGCCAGGTCCCAGGCGAGACGCTCCTCCTCCCCGGGGAAGACGACGACGTCGTCGAAGCCTCCGGCGGCGAGGAAGGCGTCGCGGCGGACGGCGGCGGCGCAGGCCACGAAGCCGAGCAGGGAGGGACCGGGGAGGTCGTCGTCGGTCCCGAGCGCCGAGCGGGCCATGACGCCGCTGATGCCGTCGGGACGCTCGTCCGGGCCGACGAGGACCCGCGCGTTCACCAGCGCCAGCCGCGGTGCGGCGTCGAGGAGGTCGGCCACGCGCCCGAGGGCCCCCGGCGCCCACCACGAGTCGTCGTCGGCGAAGGCGACGTACGGGGTGCGGGCCCGCTCGACGCCGAGCGTGCGCGCGGCCGCCCCGCGGTTGGTCGGCAGCGCGAGCACGTCCACGTGCGGGAGCTCGGCGCGGACGGCCTCGACCGTGCCGTCGGAGCTGGCGTTGTCGACCAGGACGACCGGCCCCTCGTGACGGCGCAGGCTGGCGAGGAGCTCCTCGCGCCGGTCGCGGCTGGCCACGACGACCGTGACGCGCGCACCGCGGCGCCCGGACGGGGCCGGTGCCGTGGGCGCCGCAGGGGGTGGGGAGGACGTCCCGGGAGGAGACGTGGGATGGGGGCCGGGAGGGGACGCGGGGGAGGTGGCGGGCGGGGGCTGCGTCACGGCGGCGGACGCTAGCGGCCGGTCGCCGCGCGGGCCGCGGGAGGGCACGGCAGAGTGTCCGGCGGCCGGCCCCCTGCTCCCGGGCCGGGGACCGCACGAGGGCCGTGAGCCGGTGCTCCACCGTGCCGCCGGCCCGACCCGTACGCACAGGAGGACCCATGGCGAACCGCCCGAACCCGATCGAGCTGCAGAAGCACCTCTCCGGCCTGGACTACCCGGCCGGCAAGGACGCCATCGTGAGCAAGGCCCAGGACAGCGGTGCCCCCGAGGACGTGCTCGAGGCGCTGCGGGGGATCCCCGACCGCGAGTACGAGGGCCCCAGCGGCGTCAGCTCCGCCTTCTCCGACCAGGCCTGAGGCACGGCCCGCCCGTGAGCGACGAGACCCCGAGCCCCGCCGCCCCCGGGCGGGCCGACCCGCCCCGCCGCGCCGTCGTCACCGGCGCCGCCGGATTCCTCGGCAGCCACCTCGTCGAGGAGCTGCTCCGACGTGGCACCGAGGTCGTCGGCCTCGACAGCTTCCTCACCGGCACGCCGGAGAACCTGGCGCACGTCGCGGAGCACCCGGGCCTGCGGCTCGTGCGGTGCGACATCACCGACTACGTGCACGTGCCCGGCGACGTCGACCTCGTGCTGCACCTGGCCTCGCCCGCCTCGCCGGTGGACTACCTGAAGCTCCCGATCGAGACGCTGAAGGTCGGCTCGATCGGCACCCTGCACGCCCTGGGCCTGGCGAAGGACAAGGGCGCCCGGTTCCTGCTCGCCTCGACCTCGGAGGTCTACGGCGACCCGCAGGTGCACCCGCAGCCGGAGGACTACTGGGGCCACGTCAACCCGGTGGGCCCGCGCGGCGTCTACGACGAGGCCAAGCGCTACGCCGAGGCCCTGACGACCGCCTACCGGCAGACGCACGGGGTCGACACCGCGATCGTGCGGATCTTCAACACCTTCGGCCCGCGGATGCGCCCGTACGACGGGCGAGCCATCCCGACCTTCGTCCGCCAGGCGCTGGCCGGCGAGCCGCTGACCGTGGCCGGCGACGGGCTCCAGACCCGCTCCGTCTGCTACGTGGACGACCTCGTCCGCGGGATCCTCGCCCTCGCCTCGTCCGACCTGACGGGACCCGTCAACATCGGCAACCCCGAGGAGCGCACCGTCCGGCAGATCGCCGAGGACGTCGTCGCGGCGACGGGGTCCCGGTCGTCGCTGGTCTTCGTCGGCCGCCCCGTCGACGACCCGCAGGTCCGGCGACCGGACACGGCGCTGGCGGCCTCGGCGCTCGGGTGGAAGCCCGAGGTCGAGTGGGCCGACGGGCTGGCACGCACCGTCGCGTGGTTCCGGGAGGCCGTCGTCGCCGGAGGCGCGGGGACAGCGCAGGGGTCGCGCTGACGCGGCCGTCGGACGCCGTCCTGCGCGCCGGCGTCGTGCTCGCGCCCACGGTCTGCCGTCCGCCCGACGCGCCCGCGAGCGAGGGACAGCGGCCCGCACCGCCCTTCGGCGCCGGCCCGTGCGCCCGTGGGCGCCGGACCTCTCACGCGGCGGCGCGGGCGGCCCGGCCGGCGGCCGGGCCGTAGGGGCCGCCGAACATCGCCGCGTGCGCGAGCAGCGGGACGAGCTGGTGCAGGCCGACCCGCTCCCGCCACCCGTCGGCGAGGGGGTGCACCTCCGCGTAGGCGCCGAGCAGCCGGTCCGGGACCCCGCCGAAGAGGTCGAGCAGGGCGAGGTCGGCCTCACGGTGCCCGCCGAGCGCCGACGGGTCCACGAGCCAGCGCCGGCCGGAGGCGTCGCGGACGACGTTGCCCCACCACAGGTCGCCGTGGCAGCGCGCGGGCGGCTCCGGCGGTCCCATGAGCTCGGCGGCGCGACGGGTGACCCGCTCGACCGCGGCGAGGTCCCGCGGGTCGAGGCGTCCGCGGTCGAGCGCGGTGCGGGCCAGCGGCGCGACCCGCTGGTGCGCCCAGAGGTCCGGCCAGGACGACGTGGGCTCGACCGGCACACGCAACGAGCCCAGGTGCGGGGACGCGCCCTCGGGCACGGTGCCGAAGGCGTCCGCGCCCGCGTCGTGCAGCGCGGCGAGCTCCCGGCCCAGCTGCTCCAGCCCGGGGTCGTCCGCCGCGCCGCTGCCTTCGACGTCCACCCACGCCAGCGCCAGCACACGCCCCTGCGCGGCCACCACCTCGGGCACGGGAGGGCCGCCCGGGGCCTCGGCGAGCCACCGGAGGCCGGCGGCCTCGGCCGCGACCATCTCCTCGCCGTGCTCGCGCTCGTACCGCTTGACGAACAGGAGCCGTCCGTCCGCGAGGCGCACGCGCTCGGAGCAGCCGACGTCGCCGCCGCCGAGGCGCCGCCGCTCGACGACGTCGCCCAGCGACGCGGGGAGGTCACTGCTCCGGGGGCTGCTCATGCGCCCATCGTGGGGTGAGCGCCCGCACCCCGCCGGGCGCGGCGCGCGCCGGGGCCTCCGTCGACGGGGTCAGGTGCGCTTCGCGCGCTTCCCGCGCCAGGCGAGGCTGCGCGCGTCCAGCGCGGCGACGAGGTCCGCGCCCTCGACGCCCATCCGCTCGGCCAGGCCGACGGCCCGCTCCAGGGCGGCGTCGTCCAGGCGGGCGAAGGCCGGTCCGCGGCCCGGCGGCAGCACCTGGCGCCAGGCGCCGCCGAGCGCGTTGTCCAGGACGACGCGACCGAGGCAGTGGTCCGCGGAGACGACCCAGCCCTCCGCCCGCCCGCGGCGGGGCAGCTCCCGCAGCACCAGCTGCCGGTAGCGGGCGAGGAGGTCCTCGCGCCGGGCCGCGTCCACCCGGCCATGGTCCCCCGGGCGGGCGGGACCCCTCCGCCCGGGTCTCCTGCCGGGTCTCCTGCCGGGTCTCCTGCCGGGTCTCCTGCCGGCTCTGCTGCCGGCTCTGCGCGCCGCCGGGCCCGCCGTGCGCGAGCATCGCCCCTCGTGACCGCACTGCTCGTGGCCTTCGCCGCCGTCCTGCTCGTGGCCGTGCTCGTCTCGCGCCTGGCGGGCCGCACCATCCTGTCCACGGCCGTGCTCTTCCTCGTCGCCGGCTTCGTCCTCGGCAGCGGCGTCACCGACGTGCTGCCGCTGACGCCCGAGGACGGCGTCGTCGGCACGCTGGCCGAGCTGGCGCTCTTCGCCGTCCTCTTCACGGACGGCATGCGCGCCGGCTGGTCGGACCTGCGCTCCGCCTGGCGCCTGCCCGGGCGCGCGCTGGCGCTCGGCATGCCCCTGACGCTCGGCGTCACCGCCGTGCTCGCCCACTGGCTCGTGGGGCTGCCGTGGGCGGAGTCGCTGCTGGTCGGCGCGGTCCTGGCCCCGACGGACCCCGTCTTCGCGGCGGCCCTCGTCGGCAACGAGAAGGTGCCGCAGCGGCTGCGGCACCTGCTCAACGTGGAGTCGGGCCTCAACGACGGGATCGCCCTGCCCTTCGTCGTCGTGCTGCTCGCCGTCGCCTCCGGGTCGCAGGAGCTGGAGCTCGGCACCCTCGGGACCGAGCTGGCCGTCGGTCTCGTCATCGGCGTCGTCGTGCCCCTCGTGGCGGTGAGGCTGGAGGCGACGCGCTTCCTCGCCGCCTCGCGTGCCTACGAGCCGCTCACCGCGGTCGCGATCGGGCTGCTCGTGCTGGGCCTGGGGCAGGCCACCCACGGCAACCTCTTCCTCGCCGCCTTCGCCGCCGGCATCACGACGGCGACCGTCGGCCCCCGCCAGCACGAGGCCTTCGAGGAGTTCGGCGAGCTCGTCTCCGAGCTGCTGAAGCTCGCCGCGCTGCTCGTCTTCGGCGCGCTCATCTCCCCGCAGTTCCTCGCCGAGATCCCCTTCCTGGGCTGGGTGCTCGCGCTGGCGGTGCTCGTGGTGGCCCGCCCGGTGGCGCTCTTCCCGTCCTTCCTCGGCACCCCGCTGACCGTGCGCGAGCAGGTGGCCGCGGCCTGGTTCGGGCCCAAGGGGTTCGCCTCGGTCGTGTACGGGCTGCTCGTGCTGGACGCCGGCATCCCCGCGGGCGAGGAGATCTTCCACCTCGTCGCGCTCACGATCGTGCTGTCGATCCTCCTGCACTCCTCCACCGACGTCGTCGTCGCGCGGTGGTTCGACGGCCCGAAGGAGACGCCGGCGTGGCACGACGGGGAGCGCGCGCCGACGTCCGCCGGCGGCCCGCCGGGAGGGGGCGCGTCCGGGTGACGCCGGTCCCGGTGCGGGCCGGCGGCGGCCGTCAGCCCCCGGGCAGGGCGTTGAGCGCGTGCGGCAGCACGCCCCACAGGTGCTGGAGGGCGTAGCCGCGGACGGGCGACCACGCGGTCGAGCGTCGCTCGAGGCCCCGGGCGTCCTCGGCCAGCCCGAGCGTCCGTGCGGCGACGAGGGCGCCGAGGTCGCCGGGGAGGAAGGCGTCGTCGTCGCCGAGGCCCCGCAGGGCGACGGTCGAGGCGGTCCAGGGACCGACGCCCGGCAACGCCCGCAGCGCCGTGAGGTGCTCCGTGCGGGCACGGGCGTCGGGTCGCCCGGGGGGCACGTCGAGCAGGCCGTCGCGCAGCGCCGCCACCAGCCCGAGCAGGGTGCGCTGCCGCGTCCGCGGCAGCGCGAGCTCGGCGGCCGTGACCGCCGCCAGCTGCCCCGGCGTGGGGAACAGGTGGGTCACGCCGGCCACGGGGCGGGGGAGCGGGCTGCCGTGCGCGGCGACGAGGCGGGCCGTGTGCGTCCTCGCGGCCGCCGTGCTGACCTGCTGGCCGAGCACGGCGCGGACGGCCTGCTCGGCGGCGGAGACGGACCGGGGGACGCGGCGGCCCGGGGCCGCGCGCACGAGGGGCGCCAGGTCCGGGTCGCCCCCGAGGACGGCGTCGACGGCCGTGGGGTCGGCGTCGAGGTCGAGCCACCAGCGCACCGCGGCGGCGGCGGCGTCGAGGTCGCCCGGGTCGCCGGCGAGCAGGTCGAGGACGACGACCGCGGCGCCGTCGGCGGGAGGGGTGACGCGGACGACGGCGGGTCCGTGGGGCAGCCCCAGGGCGCGGTGCAGGGCGCCGTCGCGCCACCCCTCCACCCCGGGGACGGCGGTCGCGGCCAGGTGGCCCAGCAGCTGGTCGACGTGCAGCGGCGGCGTGAAGGGGAGGGCGACGGACGCCAGCGGGTGCGGCGCGCTCACGAGGTCGGGGGACCGGGCAGGGACCGCAGCGCCGCGAGGACGTCCGAGGCGCTCGTCCGGGCCAGCACCGGGTCGAGCCCGTCGGCGTGCGGGTCGCCGCGGTAGGACGGCGACGGCGCGGGCCAGAGCACCCGGTGCCGGTCGTGGTCGACCGCGGGTCCCCAGGCGCCGGGCGGCACGGGGCCGAAGAGCAGCACCGAGGGCGTCCGCAGGGCGGTCGCGAGGTGGGCGACGCCCGTGTCGCCGCACACCAGGGCCCGCGCGGAGCCGACCACGCCGGCGAGCTGCTCGAGGTCGCAGCGGCCGGCGAGGTCGACCAGGGCGCCGCTGCCGGCCTCGGGGGCGTCGGTCCCCTGCCGCCGGACCCGCCCGGCGACGTCGGCGGTGAGCGCCGTCTCGGCCCCGCCGCCGGTCAGCACGACGTCCGTGCCCCCGCCGAGCAGCGCCGCGGCGACCGCGGCCCAGCGCCCGGCCGGCCAGCGGCGGGCACCGGAGGCCGCCCCCGGGTGCAGGACGACAGCCTCCGGCGGTGCGGCCGGGACGAGTCCCGGTGCGCGGCAGGAGCCCTCGACGGCGGGAAGCACGAGGTCCTCGGCGCCGCTCCTCCCGCCGACGCCCGCGACGAGGCGCCGCCACCGGTCGACCTCGTGGAGGTCGACCTCCCACGCCGGGCCGTCGTCGAGACCCGCGGCGGCACAACGGTGCCCGAGCAGGCGGGACCCCGGCGCCCCCCGCTCGTCGAGGAGGCGGCGCAGGGCCCGGACGCTCTGCGGGCCGCGGCCGTGCAGGTTCACGGCGAGGTCCACGCACCGCCCGGGCGGCAGGACGTCGGGGTGCTCGTGCAGCGCGGCCCCGAGCGCCCCCTCGTCGAGCGACCCGACGCCCTCGACGGGCAGCACGCGGTCGACGACGCCGCGGGCCTGCAGCAGCGCGCCGGGACCCGGGGGGCCGGCGAGCACGAGCACGTGGTCCGGCCTGGCTCGGCGCAGGGCGCGCAGCGCGGGGACGCCGGTGAGGGTGTCGCCGAGCCCCAGCGCCCGCAGCACGAGGACCGCGCGTCGGCCGCCGCCGGCCGGGCGCTCCGCGTCGGCCGTCCCGGGGGCGTGCGCGTGCGCGCTCAGGGCCAGGAGGGCTCGGTCGAGACGGTGACGACCATCTCGCGGACCTCGGTCCCGACGGGCTGGCGCAGCGCGTGGACGACGGAGTGGGCGACCACGCGCGGGTCCATCAGGTCGGCGTCCGGGCCGGGCTTGTACTGCTCGGTACGGCCGTCGAAGAACTTCGTGCGCATCCCGGCGGGCACGAGCATCGTCACGCCGACCTCGCCGGCGAGCTCCAGCTGCAGCGCCCGGGTGAGGCCGACGACGCCGAACTTGCTGGCGCAGTAGGCGGTCGCGTCGCTGGCCGCCCGCAGCCCGAGCGAGCTGGACACGGTGACGACGACGCCGCGCGAGGCCTTGAGGTGCGGCAGGCACGCCCGCACCGCCGCCGCCGTGCCGACGAGGTTCACGCCCACCACCTGGGCCCACCGCTCGGCGGGGACGTCCTCCAGCCGCCCGACGGCGTCGGTCCCGGCCGCGGTGACGACGGCGGTCGGCGGGCCGACGCGCTCGACCAGCTCGGCGACGGCCCGCTCGACCGAGGCGGCGTCCGCCACGTCGGCGAGCGCGTGGGGTGCGCCGGAGGCGGGCGCGTCGCGGTCGACGACCGCCGCCGTGCCGCCGAGGGCGGTGACCACCTCGACCACGGCCGCCCCGAGGCCCGAGGAGCCACCGGTGACGTAGACGGTGCCGAGCTCGCGCTGGCCGGCCATGCCGCCGTGGGGACCCACGGCGGGCCCCGTGGCGGGGGGGATGGTGCGGCCGGTCCCGCTGCCGGGGCCGTCGGTCGGGGGGGCGGTGGTGCTCTCGCTCACGAGTTCTCCTGCTCTGCGACGGCCGCCGCGGGAGCCCCGCGGCGGAGGATCTCGGTGGTGGAGCGCCCGTCGAGGTAGGGGAGCAGGACGACGCGCCCGCCCCACCCCCGGACGAGCGCCGCCTCGGGCATCTCGCTCCCGGCTGCGCCGCCGTAGTCGCCGCCCTTGGCCCACACGTCCGGCTGCAGCACGCGCAGGGCCTCCCGCGGGTCGTCCTCGTCGAAGACGGCGACGGCGTCGACGGCGTCGAGCGCCTGGAGCACGCGCACGCGGTCCGCGAGGCTCTGCACGGGGCGGCCCTCGCCCTTGAGCCGGCGGACGGACTCGTCGGAGTTCACCAGCACGACGAGCGCGTCGCCGAGCCGGCGCGCCGCCTGCAGGCACCCGACGTGGCCCGCGTGCAGCACGTCGAAGCAGCCCCCGGTGGCGACGACGACGCCGCCCGCGGCGCGCACGCCCGACAGGACCGCCGCGACGTCCTGCGGCGCGTGCGGGGCCGCACCGGCGCGGGCGCGGTCGGCCGGGGAGGGGGAGGGAGCGGGGGCGACCGCCCGGCGGGCGCGCCAGCCCGACGCGCCGCCGCCGGCGACCCACGCCGACGCGTCGGTGACGGCCTCGACGACGGCCTCGGGCAGCACGGCACCCCGGGCCAGGGCCAGCGCCGCCGTCGCGGCGAAGCGGTCCCCGGCACCGCACGGGTCTCCGCCCGCGACGAGCGGCGCAGGGACGTACGTCGGCTCGCTGCCCGGCAGCCCCAGGTACGCCCCGCGCTCGCCGGCCGTGACGACCACGCCGCGGGCCGCCCACCGCCGGGCGAGGGCGCCGGCCGCGTCGTCGGCGCGCGGGGCGCCGCCGAGCACGCGGGAGGCCTCCGCCACGTTGGGCGTCACCAGGGCGCACCCGTGCACCGGCTCGCCGCCACGGGGGTGCGGGTCCCAGACGACGGGGACCGAGGACGCGGCCGCCCCCAGGAGGGCGCGCACGCCCGGGTCGTGCGTCGTCCCGGCCCCGTAGTCGGAGACGAGGACCACGTCGGCGCGGGCGAGGACGGCGCGCAGCTCGTCCAGGTCTGGCTCCGCCGGCGTCCCGGGCCCGCCCGAGTCGAGGCGCACCAGCGACTGGCCGGCCGCGCGCACCCGCGTCTTCGTCCGCGTCGCGCCGGTGTGGGGCAGCGCCACCAGCTCCAGCGCGCTGCCGGAGGCGGCGAGCGCCGCGCGCAGCCGTGCGCCGTCCTCGTCGTCGCCGACGGGCGCGACGAGCACGACGTCGACGTCGCCCGGCCCGGACCCGGCCGGCCCCGCGCCCGCGGCGACGAGCAGGGCGGTCAGCCCGGCGCCCCCGGGGCTCTCGGTCTGCGAGCGCAGGTCCACCACCGGGACCGGCGCGTCGGGGGCGACCCGCTCGACCACCCCGTCGAGGTCGCGGTCCAGGACGACGTCCCCGACGACGACCACCCGCCGGCGGCGCCGGTCCCGACCCCCGGCGGTCTCGGTCGTCGTCGCGGCTCCCGGGGCGTCGACCCGCGCACCGGCGTCCTCGCCGACGGCGCCGCCCGCGCCGGCGGTCCCGGGGGTCGTGGGAGGCGCGAGGGGCGTGGGCTCCGGCAGCGCGCCGCCGGTCCTCGCCGGAGCAGCCTCGAGGGCCGCGTCGACCGCGGCGCACAGGGCGTGGACGAGGACGAGGTGGCCCTCCTGGACGCCGGACGTCGAGGGGGCGTCGACGGCGACGACCTCGTCGGCGAGCTCGGCCAGCGGGTTGGGCGTCGGGCCGGTGAGGGCCCACACGCGCAGCCCGGCCGCCCGGGCGCGCGAGGCGGCCTCGAGGACGTTGGCGCTGCGGCCGGACGTCGACAGCAGCACGAGCACGTCGCCGGGGCGCCCGTGCGCCTGCACCTGGCGGGCGAAGACCTCGCGCTCGCCGTAGTCGTTCGAGATGGCCGTCGTGCTCGAGCTGTCGGCGTGCAGCGCGATGGCCGACAGCGGGCGGCGCTCGCCGACGAAGCGGCCGACGAGCTCGGCGGTGAGGTGCTGCGCCTCGGCGGCGCTGCCCCCGTTGCCCGCGGCGAGCAGGCGACCGCCGCCCGCGAGCACCCCGGCGAGCTCGGCGCCCCAGCGGTGCAGGACCGGCGCGCTGGCGCGCAGCCGCTCCAGCGCGTCCCGCAGCTCCTCGACGTGGGCGTCGAGCCACGGCGGCCCACCGGCGCCCACCTCCTCGTGGGGCCCCGCGGCGGCGCCGGGCTCCCGACCGGGACGGGCGCGCACGGCCTCGCCGGCCCCGGGAGCCGGCGTCGGACCAGACGTCGGGCCCGACGTCGGGCCAGACGTGGGGTGGGGCGTCGTCGCGTCGGTCACAGGGCCTCCAGCCTCGTGCGGGCGAGGACGCCCGCGTAGACGTCCTCGGTGCGGGCGGCCACGGACCCCCAGCCGTAGCCCTCCTGCGCCCGGCGCCGACCGGCGCGCCCCCACGCGGAGCGCCGGTCGGGGTCGTCGAGCAGCCGGCCGAGCGCCGCGGCCAGGGCGACGGGGTCGCGCGGCGGGACGAGGGCCCCGCTCACGCCGTCCTCGACCGTGTCGAGCAGCCCGCCCACGGCGGTGCCCACGACGGGCACCCCGCACGCCATCGCCTCGAGCGGGACGATGCCGAAGGGCTCGTACCAGGGGGGTGCGACGACGGCGTCCGCGCTGCGCAGCAGGGCGGGCAGGTCGGCGTGGTCGACCCGGCCGAGCAGGTGCACGCGGTCCGCGACCCCCACCTCCTCGGCCACGGCCCTCAGGCGCTGCGCCTCGGCGTCGATCCGCAGGTGCCCCGGCGGGGGGCCGCCGGCGACGAGCAGCTCGGTCCGGGCGAGGGGACCACCGGGCGCGAGGGCGAGCGCGCGGACCGCGTCCTCGACGCCCTTGCGCTCTACCAGGCGGCCGACGGCGACCACCCGGTGCTCCTGCTGCCGCGGGGGCCCGCCGTGCGGGCCGTCGGGGGAGAAGAGGTCGAGGTCGACGCCGCACGGGACGACGTGCACCCGCTCGGCGGGCGCCCCCAGCGCCGCGAGCTCGCGCACCTCGTCGGAGCAGGTCGCGAGCACGGCGTCGACCGCGGCGGCCAGCTCGGTCTCCACCACCACGCGGGAGGGAGGGCTGGTGTCCTCCTCGCCCTGCCACCGCCGCTTCACGGAGCCGAGGGCGTGGAACGTCTGGACGAGGGGGAGCCCCACGGAGCCCGCCGCCTCGCGGGCGGCGACGCCGCTCATCCAGAAGTGGGCGTGGAGCAGGTCCGCCGGACGCTCCAGCAGCGCGGCGGCCAGCTCGCGGCCGAAGACCTCCATGTGCGGCAGGAGCGCGTCCTTGGGCAGCGGGAGCGCCGGCCCGGCGTCCACGTGCACGACCTGGACGCCCGGGCCCACGGGCACGGTGCGCGGCAGGTCCTCGGCGTCGCGCCGCGTGTAGACGTCGACCTCGTGCCCCCGCGCCGCGAGGGCCGCCGCCAGGTGCGCGACGTGGACGTTCTGGCCGCCGGCGTCCACGCCGCCGAGCGCGGCGAGCGGGCTGGCGTGCTCGGACACCATGGCCACCCTCACGCGGCCACCTCCCGCCGGGCGCCGCGTGGCAGGTCCCCGACCACGACCGCGTCGAGGACCTCGTCCCAGTCGCGCAGGAAGCGGGCGAGGCCGAAGCGGGCGAGGGCGTGCTCGCGCGCGGCGGCCCCGGCCTCTCGCGCCGCCGCGGGGTCGTCCAGCCACACCCGGCCGGCGGCGGCGAGGACGCGGGGGTCGGCGGAGACGACGCCGCCCGCCGCGGGCACGGCGTCGGCCGCGGCGGTGCTCGCCACCGCGAGGACGGGCATGCCGACCGTCATCGCCTCGACCAGCGCGAGGCCCAGGCTCGTCCACCGGTAGGGGTGGAGGTAGGCGCGGTGCGCCCCCAGCTCGGCGTGCATCCGGTGCTGCGGGAGGTCCTCGTGCAGGGACCCCGACGCGGTCCCCAGGGAGGGCACGCCGCGCTCGTCGGCCAGCCGCCCGAGGGCGGGCATCCCCATCCCGTACACCTCCACGGGCAGCTCGCGGGCGAGGTCGAGGACGACGTCCGTCCCGGCGACGCGCTCACGCCGGACCGGTTCGTTGACGACGACCCCGAGCGAGCGACGCCTGCCCGTCGCCAGCGGCCCGGGGTCGACGACGCCGTGCTCGACGACGGTCGTCGGTGCCGACCCGTTGTCCCACATGAGCGCGTTGTAGGCGGTGACGTGGACGACGAGGTCGTGGCCGTCGGCGGCACGCTGCCGGCTGCGGGCGGCGTGGCCCGTGGGGGCGTCGTGCTCGAGGTGCACGACGGGGACGTCGACGCCGGCGCGCAGCCCGGTCCACCGCTCGAGCAGGTCGGCCTCGTGCGCGCGCTGGATCACGACGACGTCCGGTGCGGCGGCGGCGATCTCGTCCGGCGCGAGCTCGACCGCGGCAGCGGGCCAGTCCCACGTGCGCGCCCGCCCTCGGCCGTCCGGCCCGCGGTCGGGCAGGACCGGGAGCAGGTAGGTGTGCGGGCCCTGGACGAACGACGTCGTCCACGAGCCGTGGACGTGCCACAGCAGGACCCTCACCGGTGCACCTCTCCTCCCGCGCGGACCGACGGCGCGACGGGCGTGCCCGCCTGGCTCCCGGCGGCGGCGCGGGGGCCAGGGGACCGCTCCACCGGGGGCACGTCGGGCCGGGCGCCTCCTGGTCGGACGCCGACGACCGACCGTACGGCCTCCGCGACCGTGCGGCCGCCCAGCTGCAGGCACGGGTGGCCGAGGACGGGGCACTCCCGCGCCCGCGAGAGGGCGCAGGGCGCGTCCTGGTCCCCGAGGAGCACCGTCGGCACCCCCCACGGGGCCCACCGCTCGGCGGGGACCACGGGGGCGAACAAGGAGACGACCGGGGTCCCGACGGCGGCCGCCAGGTGCGCGGGCCCGGTGTTGCCGACGACGACCGCCGACGCCGTCCGCAGCAGAGCCGCGAGGCCGGCGAGGTCGGTCGTGCCGGCGGCGTCGACGAGACGCGCCCGCGCCGCGCCGTCCGGCCCGCTGCTCCCGGCCCTGCTGACGACACTGCGTCCGGAGACCCCGGCGGCCCGTCCCTGCACGTCGGCGACGAGGCCCCGCTCGGCGGGCGAGCCGGTGAGGACGACGTCCCACCCGTCGTCCAGCAGGGCCGCCACGGCCTGCGCCGCCACCTGCGGCGACGGGGCCCGGGCCGGCACGGACGCCCCGGGGTGGACGACGACGAGTCCACGGGAATCGCCATCCTGCAGCACCTCTCGCAGCCCCGGCAGCACCAGCAGCTGCTCCTCGGCCGCGTCGACGACGTCGGTGCGCACGGCGAGCCGCGGCCGCTCGGGGACGGTGCGGCCCGTGGCGGCGACGAGGTCCAGCGCGGCGAGGACCTCGTGGCCGCCGCCGCTGCCGTCGGCGGCGCCGTCGCGCCGGTGGCGCACGTCGAGCAGGGACCCGGGGTAGTCCTCGCTCGTGCCGACCACGACGGGGGCTCCGGCCAGCCGCGCGAGCAGCGCCATGGGCAGCGGGCTCTGGTGGAACGACGTGACGACGACCACCTCGTCGTGCCGGCGCCCGCGCATCCACGTCAGGAGCTCCTCCACCGCCGCCGGGTCGAGCACGGCCGGCGCGTAGCCGCTCCAGGGGGCGTCGAAGACGCGGAGCTCGGCGACGCCCGGCAGCAGGCCGCCCGCGGCCCGGCCGGCGGGGGAGACGAGGAGGTCGACCTCGCACGCCCCGCCGTCGGGTCCCGTCCCCAGGGCCCGGACGGCCGGCCCGGTGAGCAGGACGTCGCCGTCGCTGTCGAGCCGGACCGCGAGGACGCGTCCGCCCGGTGCGCGGGTCCCGGCGGCGGTGGCGCTCACGGCGTCGGGCTCGTGCCGGTCGTCGTCGTGCCGGTCGCCGTCGTGCCGGTCGTCGTCGTGCCGGTCGCCGTCGTGCCGGTCGTCGTCGTGCCGGTCGCCGTCGTGCCGGTCGTCGTCGTGCCGGTCGCCGTCGTGCCGGTCGTCGTCGTGCCGGTCGCCGTCGTGCCGGTCGTCGTCGTGCCGGTCGCCGTCGTGCCGGTCGTCGTCGTGCCGGTCGCCGTCGTGCCGGTCGTCGTCGTGCCGGTCGCCGTCGTGCCGGTCGTCGTCGTGCCGGTCGCCGTCGTGCCGGTCGTCGTCGTGCCGGTCGCCGTCGTGCCGGTCGTCGTCGTGCCGGTCGCCGTCGTGCCGGTCGTCGTCGTGCCGGTCGCCGTCGTGCCGGTCGTCGTCGTGCCGGTCGCCGTCGTGCCGGTCGTCGTCGTGCCGGTCGCCGTCGTGCCGGTCGTCGTCGTGCCGGTCGCCGTCGTGCCGGTCGTCGTCGTGCCGGTCGCCGTCGTGCCGGTCGTCGTCGTGCCGGTCGCCGTCGTGCCGGTCGTCGTCGTGCCGGTCGCCGTCGTGCCGGTCGTCGTCGTGCCGGTCGCCGTCGTGCCGGTCGTCGTCGTGCCGGTCGCCGTCGTGCCGGTCGTCGTCGTGCCGGTCGCCGTCGTGCCGGTCGTCGTCGTGCCGGTCGCCGTCGTGCCGGTCGTCGTCGTGCCGGTCGCCGTCGTGCCGGTCGTCGTCGTGCCGGTCGCCGTCGTGCCGGTCGTCGTCGTGCCGGTCGCCGTCGTGCCGGTCGTCGTCGTGCCGGTCGCCGTCGTGCCGGTCGTCGTCGTGCCGGTCGCCGTCGTGCCGGTCGTCGTCGTGCCGGTCGCTGTCGTACCGGTCGGGGCCGACCGGGCAGATCGGGCCGACGGGGTGGGCGGGGCGGACGACGAGGGCCTCGGGACGACGAGCCCCGGCACGAGCAGCTCGACGGCGCGGGCGAGGTCGTCGGCGACGAGCGGTGCGTCCCGGACCTCGCGCGCCCGGGTCACCGGGGTCGGCACGAGCACCGACCGCGCGCCCGCCGCCTGGGCGGCCCCCACGTCGGCGCCGATGTCCCCCACGACCGCGCACTCGCCCGCCGCCACCCCCAGCGACGCGGCGGCGCGCTCGACCAGGCCGGGCCCGGGCTTGCGGCACCGGCACCCGTCCTCGGCGCCGTGCGGGCACCACTGCCAGGTCGCGAGGGGACCCACCCGGCGGTCGACCTCCGCGTTGACGGCGTCCACCTGGCCCGGGGTGAGCAGCCCTCGCGCCACCCCCGACTGGTTGCTGACGACGCCGACGGCGACGCCGGCGTCGCGCAGCGCCTCGACGACCTCGCGCGCGCCCTCGACGGGCTCGACGCGCGCCGGGTCGCCGTTGTACGGGACGTCGTGCACGAGGGTCCCGTCGCGGTCGAACAGGACGGCGCGCACCGGAGGGCGCCAGGGCGCCAGCCCGGCCCGGGTCCGCCACGCGCCGACCACGCGGTGCCGGACCGCCGCCGGGGGGATGGCGACGCTCGTCAGCACCATGGCCCGCACCTCCGCGGCCGTGCGCGGGCCGGGCGCGATGCGCCGTCGCGCGAAGTCGGCCGTCAGCGCCGCCCACCCGGCCGCCCCGAGGGCTGCGGTGCGGGGCCGGCCCAGCAGGACGCCGGCGGCTCCGAGGGCGGCCGCGGCGCACGTGGCCGCGTGCCAGCGCAGCCGGCCCCTCGGCACCTGCGCCTGCGTGCGCCAGCCCGCGCCGTGCAGCGCGCGCATCGTCGCGTCGTCGCGGTTGCCCGCCTGGACCCGCAGGCTCACCCACGGGTCGGTGGGCCGCACCGGGTGGGTCGTCGTCCGGCGGCCGCGCACGAGGGACCACCCCGCCCGGCGCACCCGCAGGGCCAGGTCGGCGTCCTCCCGGTACGCGCGGGGGAAGCGCTCGTCGAAGCCGTCCACGGCCACGAGCGCGCTGCGGCGGTAGGCCATGTCGGCCGTCGCCCAGGCGGCGTCCTCCAGCCCCCTCGTGCCGCGCTCCCAGTCCGTCGGGCGCCGGTCGGCGGGCAGCGGCACCGACAGGCGGCCCTGGGTGCCGCCGGTGCGCTCGTCGCACGCGGCGAGGTCGGCCGCGAGCCCGTCGGCCCAGCCGCCCGGGAGCAGCACGTCGTCGTCCAGGAACGCCACCCACGGCGACGACGCCACGGCCCAGCCGAGGTTGCGCGCGCCCGCGGGCCCGCGTCCGCGGCTGCGGACGACGCGCAGCGGCCACGCCGGGGCGTCGTCGCCGACGAGCGCGGCGAGGAGCTCCTGCTCGAGCCCGTCGTCCGGTGCGGCGCGGTCGTCGACGACGACCACCTCGGCCGGGGGCGGGCCGTCCTGCGCGGCGAGGCTGCGCAGCAGCGCCAGGAGGCTCGGGCGCCCGATGCTCGGGACGACGACGTCGTAGCGGGGCGGGGCGTCCGTGGCGCTCCCGTGGCCGCCGGCCCCCCCGTGGCCGTTGTCCTCCCGGTCCTCGGCGGCCGGGCTCACGTCGCGAAGGCGTCCGCGCGGCGGACGAGGTGCGGCCCCATGACGAGCACGTCCACGGGCGCGGAGCCGAAGAGCTCGAGGGCGTCCCGGGGGTCGTCGACCATCGGGCGCCCGGCGGTGTTGAGGCTCGTGTTGACGACCACGGGGAGACCGGTGCGCTCGGCGAAGGCCTCGAGCAGGGCCGCGACGCGCGGTGTCCGCCCGGCGTCGACCGTCTGGATCCGTGCGGTGCCGTCGACGTGCGTGACGGCCGGGATCCGCTCGCGCCACTCCTCGCGCACCGTGTGCACGAAGAGCATGTAGGGGCTCGGGAAGGGCCCGTCGGCGAAGATCTCCTCCGCCCGGTCGGCGAGCACCATCGGTGCCACGGGCCGGAACTGCTCCCGACCCTTGACGTCGTTGAGGCGCTCGAGGTTCTCCGCCCTCCCCGGGTGCGCCATGAGGGAGCGCCGGCCGAGCGCGCGAGGACCGAACTCGGCCCGGCCGTCGAACCACGCGACCACGCCGTCGGCGGCCAGCACGTCCGCGACCTCGCCGGCCAGGTCGTCCGGGGTCGTGAAGGGGACTCGCGCCGTACGCAGCCAGGCCGCGAGCTCCTCGTCCGGCCAGGAGCGCCCGAGGTCGGCGCCCGGCATCGGCTCGACGCGGACGCCGGCCTCCGCGCTCACCTGCAGCGCCGCGCCCAGCGCGGTGCCGGAGTCGCCCGACGCCGGCTGGACCCAGACCTCCTCGAAGGGCGACTCGCGCCAGACCCGGCTGTTCGCGACGCAGTTCAGCGCGATGCCCCCGGCCATCGTGAGGACGCGGTCACCCGTCCGGCCGTGCAGCCAGGTGGCGAGCTCGACGAGCAGCTCCTCCACGAGCAGCTGGACCGAGGCCGCGAGGTCGGCGTGCGCACCGCCCCACGTGCCGTCGTCGACCCGTCGGGGGGCGAAGCGCGTCCAGTCCGGCTCGCGGGCGACGTAGCGGCCGTCCCCGGTGGCGTGCAGGTGCTCGCGCAGCTCGTCCGCGAAGCGCGGCTCGCCGTAGGAGGCGAGCGCCATCACCTTGAACTCGTCGCTGCTGCGCAGGAACCCGAGGTGATCGGTGAGCGACTCGTAGACGAGACCGACCGAGTCGGGCAGGTCGGTGGTCGCGAGGACGTCGAGCTTCCCGTCGGCGTACCGGCCCGCGAGGGAGGAGGCGCGCTCGCCGCGCCCGTCGAGGACGAGGACGCTCGAGTCGCCGGCGACGGCGAGGCCCGCCGAGGCGGCGTGGGCGACGTGGTGGCGGACGAGCACGACCTTGTCGCGGTCCAGGCCGGGCAGGGCCGTGGCGAGGAAGCCGGGGACCTTCTCCGCGTACGTGGTCCGCAGGTGGTCCCACGGGTCGGAGAGCCCCATCTCGTCCGCGGGGCGGCACCAGGACGCGTCGTAGGAGTAGGCGACGGCGTCGAGGTCCGAGGGCTGCAGCCCCGCCTCCTGCAGGCACCAGCGCATCGCCATCTCCGGGAGCTCCCAGGCGGAGAAGGGGACGGGGCGCTTGCCGTGCTTGCGCCGGCTGAAGCGCTCCTCCTCGGCGGCGGCGACGACACGTCCGTCGACGACGAGGGCGGCGGCAGGGTCGTGGAAGACGGCGTTGACGCCGAGGACGCGCATGGGCACTTCCTACCGCCTCCCCCCGACGACGGACGGGACCGGGTGGCTCGCGCCGGCTCCGTCCTCACGCCGGCCTTCCCGCCGCGCCGCCCGCGCCGCTCGGCGCTCGACGGGTCGACCGCCGACCGCCGACCGACCACGGGGGCGGCGGCCACCCGGGCAGGCGTCCGACACCATGTCCGCGGAGAGGCGGAGCGACGCGACATGGAGCGCGACCGCCTCGGAGCCACGCCGGTCGGCTCGCGGCGGGCGCCCACCGAGGCCCGCGTCGCCTCGGACGTCGTGTCCTCGAGGCCGCGCCGTCGACCAGCCGTCACGCTCTTGCCGCCCCACCTGCGCCCGACGCCTCGGCGCGTCCTCGCCACCACCCCTCAGCCGTGCCGGCGGCACCCGGTGCCCCGACGTCGTGCCGGCGGCCGGGCCACCGGTGCCCCCTGCACCCGGCGTCCCGTCGTCCTCGTCCGGTAGAACGGTCCCCCGTGACCTCCTCCGCGCCCGAGCCCGCCGAGCCCTCCCTCGTCCCCGGCCGTGACGTGCCGGCGACCGGCGGGCCCCGACCCGCCGTCGTCCCTGCTCGTCGCCTCGCCGAGCACCTCGTCGGTGGCCGGTCGGTGGCCGCGGGTGGCGCACGCACCCTGCAGCTCGTCGACCCCGCCACGGGCGGGGCGGCGGGTGAGCTCGTGCCGGCGGACGACGACGAGGTGGCCGCGGCGGTGGACGCGGCCGACGGCGCACGGGCCGCCTGGCGGCGCACCGCGCCGGGGGAGCGCGCGGCCGCGCTGCGCGCCGCGGCCGCCGCCGTCCGCGCCGACGCGGACGAGCTCGGGGCCCTGCTCACCGCGACGACGGGTCGCCTGCTCGGCCAGGCGCGCGCCTCCGCGGAGGTGGCCGCCGAGCTGCTCGAGGAGGCCGCCGTCACGGGCGTCCTCGACACCGGGCGCTCGCTCGGCGGTGCGGTGGACGCGGTCGACGTCGTCCGCAGGGAGCCACGCGGCGTGGTGGCCGTCCTGACCCCGTGGAACGACCCCTACCCGGCGGCGGCAGGGCTTCTCGCCGCCGCCCTCGTCACCGGGAACACGGTGGTGCACAAGCCGTCCGAGCGGTCGGCGCGTCCGGGCCTCGAGCTGGGGAGGCGCATCGCCGCCGCGCTCCCCGACGGCGTGCTGTCGGTCCTCGTCGGCGACGGCGAGACCGGCGCGGCCCTGGTCGCCGACCCTCGGGTGCACGTCGTCGCCCACGTCGGCAGCACCGCCACGGGACGTCGCATCGCCGCCGTCGCGGGCGCCCGCGGCGGACGCGTGCTGCTGGAGAACGGCGGGAAGGACGCGCTCGTGGTGGACGAGGGCGTCGACCCCGCCTGGGCAGCCCAGCAGGTGGCGCTGGGGGCCTTCACGAACACCGGCCAGCTGTGCACGGCCGTCGAGCGCGTGTACGTGCACGAGGCGGTCGCCGACGCCGTCCTCGCCGAGCTCGTCGAGCTCGCCGAGGGCCTGCGGACCGGTGACCCGGCGGACCCCGGCACGACCCTCGGCCCCCTCGTCGACGAGCGGCAGCTGGACCTCGTCGCCGAGCACGTCGGCGAGGCCGTGGCCGCGGGCGCCCGCCTGCTCGCCGGGGGAGCGCGCGTCGACCGCGCCGGCTGCTTCTACCCGGCGACCGTGCTCGACGGCTGCACGCCGGCGATGCGCCTGATGACGGAGGAGACCTTCGGCCCCGTGGCCGCCGTCACGCGGGTCGCCAGCTTCGCCGAGGGGCTCGACCGCGCCGACGCCGGCGCGTACGGGCTCGCCGCGACCGTCCTCACCCCGTCCCAGGCGCACGCCCTCGAGGCGGCGGAGCGCCTCGAGGTGGGCACCGTCAAGGTCAACGCCGTCTTCGGCGGGGCGCCCGGAGGCTCGGCGGACCCCCGCCGGGGCAGCGGTCAGGGGCGTGGTTTCGGACCCGACCTGCTCGGCGAGCTGACGGCCCTCAAGGCCGTCCACCTGGAGGCGGCGCCGACCTCCTGAGGCGCCCTCGGGACGGGTCGTGCGGCGGTCGTCGTCCGACCGGACCGGTGGGGGACGCGTGCCCACGGCGGCGGTCGGCCGATCGGGTGACGCGTCCCCGCCGCGGCGGGTCGGGGTCCTCGGAGAGCAGGACCCGCGCGGATCCGCGCGGCTACTCTCGACCTCACCTGGAGCCGCCCGGTGACGGGCGCGGACGAGGAGGGGGCAGCCATGAGCACGCGCCGTCTCCTGCGCAACCCCGCCGAGGCCGTGACCGTCGGCACCGGGGTCGTCCTGCTCGTCGCGGCCGGGCACAGCGCCCTGGCGTCCGCGACGGGTGGCACGGTCGTCGTCGCCGCGGCGACGACGGCCGCCGAGGGGGCCGTGCCGCGACCGCAGCCCACCCCGGACGCCGCCGGTGACCCGTTGACGACGGGCGCACCGACGTCGTCGACGCACCGGTCCGAGGACGGCGGCGACGTCGAGGCGCAGGCGGCCGCGGCCCGGGCACGGTTCTACGCCTACCCGGGGGAGGCCGAGGGCTTCGCCGCCCCGCGCCGGCCCGGCGCCGGCGTCGCCCAGGCTCCGGGGTCGGTCGGCGACCTCGCCCAGGCGGCCCCGTCCGCCGGTGCCGTCGGACCCGCGGACGGTGCCGCCCCCCAGGACGGCGCCCCGCAGGACGGCGCGCCGCAGGGCGACGCCCCCGCCGGCGACGAGGCGGCGCCCGGCCAGGACCAGCCTCCGGTCGTCGACGTGCCGACCGGTCAGCCCGACGACGGGGCCGTCGAGGAGCCGGACGAGCCCACCCCCGGTGAGCAGCCCGGTGGCGGCGAGCAGCCCGGTGGTGAGCAGCCCGGTGGTGAGCAGCCCGGTGGTGAGCAGCCCGGTGGTGAGCAGCCCGGTGGTGAGCAGCCCGGTGGTGAGCAGCCCGGTGGTGAGCAGCCCGGTGGTGAGCAGCCCGGTGGTGAGCAGCCCGGTGGTGAGCAGCCCGGTGGTGAGCAGCCCGGTGGTGAGCAGCCCGGTGGTGAGCAGCCCGGTGGTGAGCAGCCCGGTGGTGAGCAGCCCGGTGGTGAGCAGCCCGGTGGTGAGCAGCCCGGTGGTGAGCAGCCCGGTGGTGAGCAGCCCGGTGGTGAGCAGCCCGGTGGTGAGCAGCCCGGTGGTGAGCAGCCCGGTGGTGAGCAGCCCGGTGGTGAGCAGCCCGGTGGTGAGCAGCCCGGTGGTGAGCAGCCCGGTGGTGAGCAGCCCGGTGGTGAGCAGCCCGGTGGTGAGCAGCCCGGTGGTGAGCAGCCCGGTGGTGAGCAGCCCGGTGGTGAGCAGCCCGGTGGTGAGCAGCCCGGTGGTGAGCAGCCCGGTGGTGAGCAGCCCGGTGGTGAGCAGCCCGGTGGTGAGCAGCCCGGTGGTGAGCAGCCCGGTGGTGAGCAGCCCGGTGGTGAGCAGCCCGGTGGTGAGCAGCCCGGTGGTGAGCAGCCCGGTGGTGAGCAGCCCGGTGGTGAGCAGCCCGGTGGTGAGCAGCCCGGTGGTGAGCAGCCCGGTGGTGAGCAGCCCGGTGGTGAGCAGCCCGGTGGTGAGCAGCCCGGTGGTGAGCAGCCCGGTGGTGAGCAGCCCGGTGGTGAGCAGCCCGGTGGTGAGCAGCCCGGTGGTGAGCAGCCCGGTGGTGAGCAGCCCGGTGGTGAGCAGCCCGGTGGTGAGCAGCCCGGTGGTGAGCAGCCCGGTGGCGAGCAGCCCGGTGGCGGCGAGCCGACGACCCCCAGCGTGCCGGACGGCCCCTCCACCTCCGAGCCCTCGCTCCCGGACCCGTCACCCGAGCCTCCGGACAGCCAGCCGCCGACGTCGGAGCCGCCGGCGTCCCAGCCCCCGGCGTCCCAGCCCCCGGCCGAGCAGCCCCCGGTCGAGCAGCCCCCGGTCGAGCAGCCCCCGGTCGAGCAGCCCCCGGTCGAGCAGCCGGAGAAGCAGGCGCCGGAGGAGCAGGCGCCACGGGACGAGGAGCCGGCCGGAGCACCGGCAGCGGACCCGGCAGAGGTCGAGGACGCCGCCGCCGGTGTCCACGAGCCGTCCGGGTCCGACGAGCCGGTGGTCGAGGACGAGCCGGTGGTCGAGGACCAGCCGGTCGTGGACGAGCCGGTCGTGGAGGACGAGCCGGTGGCCGCCGAGGAGCCGGTGGTCGAGGACGAGCCGGTGGTGGACGTCGTCCCGGTCGCCGACGAGCCGGTCGCCGACGACCCGGGGACGGCGCAGGAGCCGACCGACTGCCCCGACGGCTCCGCACTCCTCGGCGCCGCCGCGCTGCTGCCGCCGTGGCTGCGGCGCCGGCGGGAGGTCGTGCTGGTACCGGTGGTCGCTGCCGCTGCACCCCCGTCCCACCGGGGCTGACGAGGGGCTCGTCGCTCCCCGCCGCCCGAGCAGCGCGTGGCGGGTGGCGTCAGCCCGGGGAGGTCCCGGTCGGTCCGGGTGCCGTCACGGCCTCCGCGGCGAGCGCCGCCGCCCCGACGATGCCGGCCGTGTTGAGCAGCTGGGCCGGCACCACGGGTGCTCTCAGGTCCAGCAGCGGGAGGTACTTGTCGCTCTTCTTGCTCACGCCGCCGCCCACGACGAACAGGTCGGGCTGCAGCAGCGCCTCGAGGGTCGAGAAGTACCGCTGCAGCCGCTTGGCCCAGTCCTTCCAGGACAGGTCCTCGCGGTCGCGGGCCGCGTCCGAGGCCCGTGTCTCGGCGTCGTGGCCGTCGACCTCCAGGTGACCGAGCTCGGTGTTCGGCACCAGGACGCCGTCGTGGAGCAGCGCGGTGCCGATGCCGGTGCCGAGCGTCGCGACGAGCACGACGCCCCGCACGCCCTTCGCCGCCCCGTAGCGGGCCTCGGCGACACCCGCGGCGTCGGCGTCGTTGACGACGTGGACCTCGCGGCCGGTCAGGGTGCGCAGGAGGTCGCCGGCGTCGGTGCCGATCCAGCTCTTGTCGACGTTGGCGGCCGTCATCGCGACGCCGTCCTTGATGACGGCGGGGAAGGTGACGCCGAGCGGGCCCTCCGGCCATCGCGCCGCGATGGCGGCGACCACGTCGGCGACGGCGCCCGGCGTCGACGGCTGCGGGGTGGGCTCGCGGACCCGGTCCTCGGCGAACTCCCCGGTCGAGAGGTCGACGGGGGCCCCCTTGATCCCGGAGCCGCCGATGTCGATGCCGACGGCGCGGTCACCGCCGGTGCGCACGTCGTCGCTCACGGCAGCGTGAGGATCTCGGGGCCGGACTCGGTCACGAGGACGGTGTGCTCGAACTGGGCGCTGCGGCGCCGGTCCTTCGTCACCACCGTCCACCCGTCGTCCCACGTGTCGTGCCGCTCGGTGACGAGGCACAGCATCGGTTCCACGGTGAAGGTCATGCCCACCTCGATGACGTCGTCGTGCAGCGGTGCCGCGTCGTGGTGCGGGACGACGAGGCCGGAGTGGAAGGACGTGCCGATGCCGTGCCCGGTGAAGTCGCGCACCACGCCGTAGCCGAAGCGCCGGGCGTAGGCCTCGATGACGCGCCCGACGACGTTGAGCTGCCGGCCCGGCAGTGCCGCGCGGATCCCCCGGCGCGTGGCCTCGCGGGTGCGCTCGACGAGCAGCGTCGACTCCTCGTCCAGCTCGCCCGCGGCGAAGGTGGCGTTGGTGTCGCCGTGGACCCCCACGCCCTCGAGCACCATGAACGCGGTGATGTCGACGTTGCAGATGTCGCCCTCGGCCAGCACCGTCGAGTCCGGGATCCCGTGGCAGATGACCTCGTTGACGCTGGTGCACAGGGACTTCGGGAAGCCCCGGTAGCCCAGGGTCGACGGGTAGGCGCCGTGGTCGAGCAGGAACTCGTGCCCGACGCGGTCCAGCTCGTCGGTCGTCACCCCGGGTGCGACGTGCCGTCCGACCTCCTCGAGCGCGCGGGCCGCCGTGCGGCACGCGACCCGCATGCGCTCCACCGTCTCGGCGTCCTTGACCTCCGACCCGCGGAAGGGCTCCGGGGCCGGTCGGTCGACGTACTCGGGGCGCGGCAGCCGGGGCGGGACGGCGCGACGGGGCGAGACGCGCCCCGGGCGCAGCTCCCGGCCGGGTGCGGTCGTGGCGACGGGCGGGGCCATGGGGGGAGTCAAGCACCGCGGGCGCCCGCGCGGCACGTGCGGCCGGCAGGGACCGGGCGGACCTGGTGGGCCTCGCGCGCGGCAGGCACCATGGTGGCCGTGGCGGACACCGAGCGGACGGCGTGGTTCTACAACGTCTCGACGGGGGAGGTGGAGCACGGGCCCCAGAGCCTCGGCCGCACGCTGATGGGCCCCTACGGCACGCGCGAGGACGCGCAGCACGCGCTGGAGACGGCACGCGCCCGCACCCGCGCCTGGGACGAGGCGGAGCGCGAGGACGAGGCCTGACCGGCCCGGACGGCGACGGGCCTCCCGTCTCCTGCCCGAGCGGCTCCAGGACCGGCCGCCGGTCACCGATGATGCGGGGGTGAGCCACGTGAGCCCCCACGCCGACGAGCGGCCGGCCCCGACCGCCGAGCCGACGGGCGCCCGTCGGGGGCGGCGACCGGCCTGGGTCCTCGGGGTCGGTGGCCTCGCCGTCGGGCTCGTGGTCGGCGGGTGCTCCGGCCTGGGCGTCGGCGCCGTGGGCGGCGCCGCGCTGGTCGCGGACGGCTCGTCGCTCGGTGACCTGCTCACGGGCGACGGCGGCGACGAGCGCACCGTCGCGGAGGCGCTGCCCGACGAGCTGCCCCGGCTGCGCGCCTTCGTCGCCGAGGAGCGCGGGCTCGCGTGGGAGCGGGAGGTGCCCGTCGAGGCCCTCGACGACGAGGCCTTCGAGACGGCGCTCGCCGGCCCCGACGCGGGCGACGCAGGGCCGCGGGACGCGGGAGAGGGGGACGCGGTCGAGGGGGACGCGGTCGAGGGTGACGCGGAGCTCGAGGAGGACGGGGCGGTGGCGCTCGACGACCCGGACGGCGGGCGGGCGGAGACCTACGCCGCCCTCGGCCTCACCCCGTCCGCCACCGCGTACCGCGAGGCCTGGGACGACGGCGACTCCGCCGTGACGGGCTTCTACGACACCGAGACCCGCGAGGTCGTCCTGCGCGGCCAGACCTGGACGCCCGCCGTGGAGGAGACGCTCGTGCACGAGCTGACCCACGCGCTCGACGACCAGCACGTCGACCTCGACGCCGTCGTCGCCGAGGGGGCGACGCCGGAGCAGGTGAGCGCCGCGACCGCGGTCGTCGAGGGGTCCGCCGAGGCGGTCGCCTGGGCCTGGTACGACACGCTCGACGACGACCGGCTGGACGCCTACGACGAGGCGTGGGAGGTCGGCCCGGAGGACGGGACGCCGGAGGGGGAGGGCGTCGCCGAGGGCGACCCGGCGTACGACCCGTTGCTCGACGCCCTCTCCCTCTTCCCCTACGACTACGGGTACGTCGCCGTCGAGGCCGTCGGCGACGACGGGGGTCCCGAGGCGGTCGACGAGCTCCTGCGTGCGCCCCTCACGACGACGGAGCAGGTGCTGGCGGCCCGGCCCGACCCCGGTGCGGTCCCGGGGCTGGCGCCCGCGGTGGAGGTCGACGCGCCGACCGCGCCCGAGGGCGTCGAGGTGCTGGGCTCCGGCACGCTGGGCCTGTTCCCGCTCGCCCTGCTGCCGCAGGTCGCGCAGGCCGGGGACGAGGGCTACTGGCTCGACCCCGAGGACGTCGTCACCCACGCGTGGACGGGGGACGCGTGGACGACGTGGGTCGACCCGGCGGACGACGACCGTGCGTGCACGGCCGTGCTCGTGCGCCTCGAGGACGCGCGTGGCCGGGACGACCTCCTCGACGCCCTCGGCCCGTGGGTCGCCGACGCGAGCGACGTGGGCGCCGCGCTCGAGCCGGTGGGGGACGGCGACCTCCGGCTCACCGGCTGCGGCGAGCGCTGACGACCGGCCGACGCCGCCTCGTCTAGCGGTGCAGCGCGGGCAGCACCTCGCGCCCGAAGACCTCGACCCACTCGCGCTGGTTGCGGCCGACGTTGTGGAGGTACACCCGGTCGAAGCCGAGGTCCAGGTGCGCCTGGATCGCGGCGCGGTGCACGTCGGGGTCGCTGGAGATGACCATCCGGCCCTCGAAGTCCTCCTCGCGCACGAGCTGCGCCATCGCGGCGAAGTCGTGCGGCGAGCGGATGTCCGCCTTGGGGAACCGCATCCCGCCGTTCGGCCACTCGCGCAGGGCGTTCTGCAGCGCCTGCTCGTCGGTCTCGGCCCAGGACAGGTGCAGCTGCAGCACCTTCGGCATCGCCTGCGGGTCCTTGCCCGCCTCGCGGGCGCCCTCGTCGAAACGTTCGAAGAGGCCGGAGATCTTCTCCAGCGGGGCGCCGACGGTGATGAGCCCGTCGGCGAGACGGCCGGCCTTCTTCGCGTTCAGCGGCCCCGCCGTGGCCACGAGCACCTCGGGCGCCTGCTCCGGCATGGTCCACAGCCGCGTCGTCTCGTGCCGGTAGTACGTCCCGCGGAACCTCACGTCCTTCCCGGCGGCGGAGGCGTCGAAGAGCCTCTTCACGAGCTCGACGGCCTCGAACATCCGCGCCGAGCGCTCCCCGCCCTCGGGCCAGTAGTCCGCGACGACGTGCTCGTTGAGGGCCTCGCCCGCCCCGACGCCGAGCCAGTGGCGGCCCGGGTACATCGCCGCGAGCGTCGCCGACGCCTGCGCGACGACGGCCGGGTGCCAGCGCCACCCCGGGGCGACGACCCCGGTGCCGAAGTCACCGCGCGTGCGCTCGCCGACCGCCGTGAGCACGGGCCAGACCGACGCCGCCTGCCCCTGCTGCGGCACCCAGGGCGCGAAGTGGTCGCCCGCCATGCACCCCGAGAAGCCGTGCTGCTCGGCCAGGGCCGTCAGCTCCACCGCCTCCGTGGGCGAGAACTGCTCCAGCATCGCCGCGTAGCCGACCGTGAGCGGGTCCGAGGTCATGCCGACGACGCTACCCGCGACGGGCCCGGTCGCAGGGCGGCCGTGGTCGCGGGGCTCAGCCCGGGGACGGGCCCAGCGGGACGCCGGTGGCGTCGCCGACCAGGTCCTGCGTCAGCACCCAGAGACGTTGTGCCGCAGCACGGTCCGCGACCGTGCGGGCGGGGCGGACCAGCGCCGGACCTCCCGCGAGCTCCGCCGGACCGGTGGGACCGACGTAGGCGGGGACGCCCTCGCGCGCCCCGTCGAGGGCGGACGGCCCGAGGACGGCGGCGACGGCGGGCCGGGCGCCACCGGCCTTGCCCTGCAGGAGGCCGGCCCGGGCCAGGACCCGGGCGCCGGCCCTGGTCGCGTGCGTCACGTCGTCGCGGCCGTCCCGATCCGTCTGCGGCCGCACGTCGTCGAGGACGTCGACGGCGTAGCCGGGGTGGAAGGCCAGCGCCCGCACCGGCGCCCCGGCGGCGACGAGCCGCCGGTCGAGCTCGGCGGTGTGCAGCAGCACGGCCAGCTTCGAGCGCGAGTACGCCCGGAAGGAGACGAAGCCGCGGCGCGACTGCCAGCCGTCGACGTCCGCAGGCGGCCGGACGAACCGGTGGGCGATGCTGCCGGCGCCGACGACGCGCGCGGGACCGGCGCCCGCGGACACCTGCGCTCGCCCACCCTCGGCGAGCGAGGGCAGCAGCAGCGCGACGAGCGCGGCGTGCCCCAGGTGGTTGGTGGCGAGCATGAGCTCCGAGCCCTGGGCGCTCGTCCGACGTCCGGACGTCCCGGTGAGGCCGCCGTTGGCCAGCAGGCCGTGCAGGGGCCCTGACGACGCGACCTCCTGCGCCGCCGCCACGACGGAGCCGAGGTCGGCGAGGTCCAGGCGCACGACGCGGACGTCGGCGCCGGGGACCGCCGCCGCCAGGGCGTCCGCCGCGCGACGCCCGCGGCCGGGGTCGCGCGAGCCCAGGAGGACGCGGACGCCGCGCTCGGCGAGGCCGCGGGCGGCGTGCCAGCCGATGCCCGAGCTCGCGCCCGTGACGAGGACGCTGCGGCCCGCGCCGGTCCTGTCGGGGGACACCTCGGCGGGAGGGGTTCCCCCGCAGGGGCTGGCGGTGCTCACGTGACCGTCGACCGCACGGCGTGCGCGGGGTCCACGTGCTCGCCGGCGTCGAGCACGGCCCGCAGCGCGAGCACCCCCTCGACGAGGTCGGCGTGCGTCGTCGTCGGGGCGCAGACGCCGAGGCGGACGAGGTCGGGGGCACGGAAGTCGCCGACGACCCCCCGGGCGGCCAGCGCCCGGACGACGCCGTAGGCGTCGGGGGAGCGGACGGCCACGTGGCCCCCGAGCAGCGCCGGGTCACCCGGTCCGGCGAGGGGCAGCTCCGGCACGACGTCGCGCAGCGCGCGGACGAGGAGCCCGACGAGAGAGGTCGAACGCTCGCGCAGCCGCGAGGGCTCGACGTCGTCGAACACGTCGAGCGCGGCGTCCAGCGCCAGCAGCGAGACCATCGGCGGCGTGCCGATCCGCATCCGCCGGACGTCGTCGGCGGCCTCGTAGCGCCCGTCCATGGCGAAGGGGTCCGCGTGGCCGTGCCAGCCCGTCAGCGGGGGGTCCACGGACCGCTGGTGACGGGAGGCGACGTAGACCCACGCCGGCGCCCCCGGGCCCCCGCACAGGTGCTTGTACGAGCACCCGACGGCGAGGTCCGCGCCGGCGGCGTCGAGGTCGACGTCGGTGGCGCCGACCGAGTGCGCGAGGTCCCACAGCGCGAGCGCGCCGGCGCCGTGCGCCGCCGAGGTCAGGGCGGGGACGTCGCACCGCTCCCCGGTGCGGTAGTCGACCTCCGACAGCGCCACGAGGGCGACCTCGGCGCCGCGCGCCGCGAGCAGGGTCGGCACGTCCGCCGGCCGCGCCGGCACGACGTCCAGGTCGAGCAGCCGCGCCGCCGAGGAGAGCAGGTGCAGGTCGGTGGGGAAGGCGTCGGGGTCCGCGACGACGACCCGCCGGCCCGGGCGCAGGCGCGCCGCCGCGACGTAGCACTGGAACAGGTGCACGGAGGTCGAGTCGCCGACGACGACCTGCCCGGGCGCGGCGCCGACGAGGCGCCCGACCCGGTCGCCCACCCGCTGCGGTGCCTGCCACCAGCCCTCGTCGTTCCAGGACGCGACCAGCCCCTCGCCCCACTGGCGGCGGACGACGTCGGCCACGGCGTCCGGCACGTGCCGCGGGAGCGCGCCGAGGGAGTTGCCGTCCAGGTACACCAGGCCCTCGGGGAGCAGGTAGCGGGAGGGGAGGTGGCGCAGCGGCTCGTGCTCGTCGAGCGACGCGGCCAGGCGGCGCAGACCGGCCGGCGACGTCGGGGTGGCCGTGGCGTCGGGAGGCACGACGCGGACTGTGCCACGCGACGCGCGCCCGCCCCCGGACGCCCGCCTACCCTCACGGCGTGGAGGGGCCGTCGCGCGACCGCGACCGCGGCCGCCGGGGCCCGTGAGCCGTGAGGCGCTCGGGCGGCGGCGGGAGCCGCCCGCGCCGCCGGGCGGACCGGCGCAGGCCCGGGGGGCGCCCGACCGGGACGGGCCCGACGCGAGCGGGCCCGACCCGAGCAGGCCCGACCCGGACGAGCTCGACGCCCCTCGTGCGACGCGCGCCGGGCCGGATCGTCCCGGGCGCCGGTCCCGCGGGGCGCGCCTGCGCGGGGCGACGGCGCTGCTCCTCGCGGCGGCGCTCGGCGCGGGCGGTGCCCTGCTCGCCGTGCGCGGCGACGGCACCGACGTGCGGCTCGTCGTCGTGTCCGCCGCCCCGGACCTCGGTGCGGACGTCCGCGCGGGTCGACCGGCCGACGGGCTCGCGGTGCGGCTCGTGGTCGCGAGCCTGGCGACGCAGGACCTGACCGTCGTCGGCGGGGGGACGAGCGGGCCCCGTGGTCGGCTCGAGGGGGCGGTCGGGACGGCCGGAGCGGCCCGCGCCGGCGGCCCGGGCCTGGACCGGGCGCCGGCCGTGCCGGCGACGGGCACGGGGGAGCTGGTCCTGGAGGTCCCCGGCACGTGCGACGACCCGCCGCCGTGGCGACCCTGGCTGCGGGTGCTCGGCGCGTCGGGCGCGACCGAGGTCGTCGACCTGGAGGGGCTCCCGGAGGCCGCCCGGGACGAGCCGCTGCGGGACGTGTGCGCGCTGCAGGCCCGGACGCGGCTCTCGCCCGTCTCCGTCACGGGCAGCCGGACGACGCCGGAGGGCACCGTCTCGCTGGCGCTGACGAGCACCGCTCCCGTGCCCTACCGCCTGCGCGTCGACGACGGCGGGATCTCCGGGCTGTCGCCGGTGGTCGAGGGCGTCGAGATCCCGCCGGGGACGACGACCCAGGTGGCCCTCGCGGTCGCGCCTCCCCGCTGCCTCGGCGCCGTGCGGGCGGACGACCTGCTGGGGGACGCCCTCGTGCAGGCCGTGCGGTCGGGCGGCGACGACGGGGACGGTCCGGAGGTCGTCCCGGTCGACCTGTCGGTGGCGGAGGCGCACATCGCCCTCGCGGTGGGCCGCGTCTGCGCCGGCGCGTGACCGCGCGACGCCGACGCGGCACGCGCAACCCGGACGGACCCTCACGTCCTCGGGCAGCGGCCACCTTGTGGACGACTCGGGACGGCTCGTACGGTGCGCCCGGTGGTGGGCGACGGTGCCCGCCCGAGACGCGACGGAGCTGTAGATGCCGCACCTGCCCCTGCGGGGCCCGGACGCCGCCCACGAGGCCGGCGCCGGAGCACCGCCCCCACCCGGCCGCCGCGGAGGTGCGCTGAGCCGCACGGTGGCGACGTCGGCCGCCGCCTCGCTCGTGCTCACCGGGCTCACCGGGCTCACCGGGCTCGGCGCCGTCGGTGCCGCGGCCGCGCCGGCGCCCGAGCGTGACCTCGCGCGGACGGCGCTCGTCACCGCGACCGCCGAGCAGGACGACGCGGACGGCACCTTCCCCGTCGCCGCGCTGACCGACGGCGACCCGGCCACCCGCTGGGCCAGCGGCAACGGCCCCGACGCCGACGTCCCCTTCGAGGCCGAGGTCACCGCCGACCTGGGCGTGCCCGCCGACGTCCGCAGCGTCGAGGTCGACTGGGAGGCGGCCTACGCCACCCGGTACGCCGTCCAGGTCTCCGACGCGGCGCCGGGCACGGACGGCGCGGCCTGGGAGACGGTGGAGACCGTCGAGGGCGCGGACGGGGGTGACGACGTCGTCGAGCTCGGCGACGCCGGCGACGACGTGCGCGCCGTCCGGCTCCAGATGCTCGAGCGCCGCTCGCAGTGGGACTGGGACCCGGGCACGCCGCACCGCTACGGGTACTCCGCTTTCGCGCTGCGCGTCCTCGGCACGACGGACGTCTCCGCCGCCGCCTTCCCGAGCGCCTCGACCTCCGCGGAGCCGGGCACGACGGCCACCGTGCCGGTCCGCCTCGGCCAGCCGGCCGACCGCGACGCCACGGTGCACGTGAGCACGACCGGCGGTGACGCCGTCGTCGGCGAGGACGTCGCCGCGGTGGACGAGGACGTCGCCTTCCTCGCCGGCGAGACCGAGGCGTCGCTCGAGGTCCCGGTCCTGGACGGCGCGACCCCGGGCCGCACGGCCGAGCTGGTGCTGTCCGACCCGACCGACGCGATCGCGCTCGGGGCCCGCACGTCGACGTCCGTGGTCGTCGCGCAGCCCGAGGCGCCGCCCGCGCCGCCGGCGCCCGTCTCCGAGGGCGACGTCACGGTCGTCGACGCATTCGACGCCGAGCCGTTGCCCGTCTTCGCGTGGGGCTCCGCCGCGTCCTCGACGCCGCAGCTGTCCCTCGTGCCCGCCGAGCGGGAGGGCACGGACGGCAGCGCGCTGCGCGCGCAGGTGGCCGAGATGCCGGACGGCGGCTGGGGCGGCTTCACCCACGACTACGGCACCGCGCAGGACTGGTCCGACGCCGACGGCTTCGGCTTCTGGTTCCTCGGCCGCGGTACCGGTCGGACGCTGGCCTACGAGCTGAAGAGCGGCGGGACGAACGCCGACTCGGCGACGAAGTTCGAGGTCCAGCTGGCCGACGACACCGAGGGCTGGCGCCGCATCGCCGTCCGCTTCGCCGACCTGCGGCAGAAGGGTGTCCCGGACTCGGACGCCCGCTTCGACCCGAGCACCGTCTTCGGCTACGCCGTGACGCTCTCGTCGCTCGGCGCCGGCGACTGGCGCTTCGACGACGTGGGCGTCTTCACGCAGCGCCTCGTGGTCGACGACTTCGAGGGCGACGTCCCGCTGGTCGCACCCGGCAGCACCACCGGGATCTTCGGCTGGGGTGCGTCCGACGACGCCGTGCCGAGCATCGAGGTCCAGCAGGCCGACCGCCCGGGGGCTCCCGAGGACAACCACGTCCTGGCGGGGGAGTACTCGATCCCCTCCGGCCAGTACGGCGGCCTGTCGCACAACCTGGCGCAGACGCAGGACTGGAGCGACTACGGCGCCTTCGAGATGTGGTGGTACGCGAGCCAGGACTCCAACCCCGCCTCGCCGACCGCCGGCAACGAGATCGTCGTCGAGCTCAAGGACGGCGGCACCGACGGGGAGCACTCCGAGCTGTGGCGCGCGTCCTTCCTCGACCGCTGGGGCAGCGCGGACAGCCGCTGGAAGCACGTCGTCATCCCCTTCGAGGACTTCGCGCTCTCGGGCTACCAGCCCGGTGACGCGGCGACCCGCAACGGGACGCTCGACCTGGACCGCTCGTGGGGCTACGCCGTCACCTTCACGCCGGGCACGCCCGAGCCGGTGCAGTACCGCTTCGACGACGTCGCCGTCAGCGGCTCGCCGGCGCCCGTCGTCACGACGTCGGTCGCGGCGGCGCAGGACGTCGTCCTCGTCGAGCCCGGCGAGACCGCCACGGCGGGCCTGCGGCTCGGGCTCTCCGGCGACGAGCCGCTGGCCGAGGACCTCGTCCTCGACTGGGCCGTGGCCGACCCGGAGGACCCGGCGACCGGCGCCGTCGTCGGCGAGCACGTCGCCGCCGCGAGCGGGCAGGTCGTCTTCCCGGCCGGTTCCGTGGACGGCGACGTCGTGACCTTCGACGTCCCCACGCTGCGGGGCGAGGCGGAGGAGGACTACGCCCGCACCGTCGCCCTCGAGGTCACCGCCCCCACCGGGGTGCAGGTCTCCTCGGTGCCGCGCGTCGTCCTCGACGCCTACGGGTTCGGTTACCTCGACGCCTCGCGGCCGACCGACGAGCGCGTCGCCGACCTGCTCGGGCGGATGACGCTCGCCGAGAAGGTCGGCCAGATGGCGCAGGCCGAGCGTCTCGGCCTGTCCTCGCCGCAGCAGATCGCCGACCTGGGTCTCGGGTCGGTGCTGTCCGGCGGCGGCTCGGTGCCGGAGGACAACACGCCCGCCGGCTGGGCCGACATGGTCGACGGCTTCCAGCGCGAGGCGCTGTCCACGCGGCTGCAGGTGCCGATCGTCTACGGCGTCGACGCCGTGCACGGCCACAACAACGTGGTCGGCGCGACGCTCTTCCCGCACAACATCGGCATGGGCGCCACCCGCGACCCGGGACTGGTGCGGGCCGAGGGGCAGGTCACGGCCGCCGAGGTGCGGGCCACCGGTATCCCGTGGACCTTCGCGCCGTGCCTGTGCGTGACGCGGGACGAGCGGTGGGGTCGCAGCTACGAGTCCTTCTCCGAGGACCCGGCGCTCGTGGAGTCCTTCGCGGCCCCGGCCGTGCAGGGCCTGCAGGGGGACGACCCGACCGACATCTCGGCACCCGACGAGGTGCTCGCCACCGCCAAGCACTGGGTCGGCGACGGCGGGACCGACTACGACCCGTCGCTGGCCGGTTCGGGCTACCCGATCGACCAGGGCATCACCCGGGTGAAGAGCCTCGAGGAGCTGCGGCGGCTGCACGTCGAGCCGTACGTGCCGGCGATCGACGCCGGCGTCGGGACGATCATGCCGTCCTACTCGGCGGTGCAGATCGGTGACGGCCCGGTCGTGCGGATGACGGAGAACGAGGACCTCAACGTCGGCCTGCTGAAGGGCGAGCTCGGCTTCGACGGGTTCCTCATCAGCGACTGGGAGGCCGTCGACAAGCTGCCCGGCGGCACCTACGCCGAGAAGGTCGAGCGGTCCCTGACCGCCGGCATGGACATGGTCATGGCGCCGTACAACTTCGGCGCCTTCATCGCGGCGGCCACCGACGGCGTGGAGGCCGGTCGCCTGCCGGTCTCGCGGGTGGACGACGCGGTGACGCGGATCCTCACCGAGAAGATGGACGCGGGGCTGTTCGAGCAGCCGTTCGCCGACCGCAGCGGGGTCGACGAGGTCGGCTCGGACGCGCACCGCGCCGTCGCCCGCGAGGCCGCCGCGGCCTCGCAGGTGCTGCTGGCGAACGGCCCGGTCGGCGAGCCCGTCCTGCCGCTGGCCAAGGAGGGCCGGATCTACGTCGCCGGCTCCAGCGCCGACGACCTCGGCCGCCAGCTCGGCGGCTGGTCGATCTCCTGGCAGGGCGGCTCCGGGGCGACCACGGAGGGCACGACGATCGCCGACGGCATCGCGCAGGTGGCGCCGGACGCGGACGTCGTCGTCAGCCCGGACGCCTCGGCGGACATGACGGGTGCCGACGTCGGCGTCGTCGTGGTCGGCGAGCGCCCGTACGCGGAGGGGCAGGGCGACGTCGGCAACAACGGCTTCACCCTGCAGCTCACCGACGCCGACCGGGCGACGGTGGCGAAGGTCTGCTCCGCGGTGGAGGACTGCGTCGTCCTGCTCGCCACCGGGCGCCCGCTGGTGCTGGGCGACGTGCTCGACCAGGCCGACGCCGTCGTGGCGACGTGGCTGCCCGGCACCGAGGGCGAGGGCGTCGCCGACGTCCTCTTCGGGGACCGGCCCTTCTCGGGCCGCCTGCCCGTGACCTGGCCGGCCTCGGCCGACCAGGTGCCGGTCAACCAGGGTGACGACGTCTACGAGCCGGCGTTCCCCTACGGCTGGGGCCTGTCGACGACCCCCCCGCGCGCCGCGCTCGAGGCGGTCGCGGCCGACCTCGGTCCGGGCGCGGTCGCGGCCCGGGTCCGCTCGGCGCTGCGGGCGCCGGTGTGGACGGCGGACGGCCAGGTGCGCGACTCCTCCGCGGCGCGCGAGACCGCGGGGGAGCGCCTGCTCGCCGCGGTGGAGCAGACGCAGCGGGGCCGCGGGAAGGACTCCGACGCCGCGGAGCCCCTCGTCGAGGTGCTGCGCGACGTGGCCCAGGCCGACGTCGTCGCCGGGGACGCCGCGCCCGGTGCGGCGGCGCTCGTCGCCGACGCCGAGCACGCGCTCGCGAGCGGCGACGTCGTCGGGGCCGCGCGCCTCATGGCGCAGGTGGTCGCCGAGGGCTGAGCGCCGCGCCGGCGCCGCCCCGCCGGCCGGACCGACGGGCCCGCCGCCCCTCCTCGGGAGGGGTGGCGGGCCCTGTCCGTCCCGCGGCCCCGTTCCGTCGGGTCGACCACGTCACGTCGCCCCGGGGTGCCTCCTCCCCGCACGTCGACGACGTCGCGCGCCCGGCGGCGCCCTTGTGTCGCACGTCGACGACTTCTCGCGCCTGGGGATGCCCCTATGTCGCACGTCGACGACGTCGCGCGCTCGGGGGCGCCCGTATGTCGCACGTCGACGACTTATTGCGCTCGGGGGTGCCCCTGTGTCGCACGTCGACGACGTCTCGCGCCTGGGGGCGCCCTTACCCGGCACTTGGACGACTTCTTGCGCCTGGGGGCGCCCCTGTGTCGCACTTCGACGACTTCTTGCGCTCGGGGGTGCCCCTCACCCGCACTGCGACGACTTCTTGCGCTCGGGGGTGCTCTCGGGTCGCACGTCGACGACGTCGTGCGCTTGGGGGCGCCCGTATGTCGCACGTCGACGACTTATTGCGCTCGGGGGTGCCCCTGTGTCGCACGTCGACGACGTCGTGCGCTTGGGGGCGCCCGTATGTCGCACGTCGACGACTTATTGCGCTCGGGGGTGCCCCTCACCCGCACTTCGACGACTTCTTGCGCTCGGGGGCGCCCTCGGGTCGCACGTCGACGACGTCGTGCGCCCGGAGGTGCCCCGGTGTCGCACCTCGACGACGTGGTGCCGGGCGACGCAGGAGGGACCGTAGGGTCGCGGTCCGTGAGCGCGTCCCCCGTCGTCGGCGTCCTCGGCCTGCAGGGGGACACCCGGGAGCACCTGCGCGCGCTGGCGGCCGCGGGCGTCGAGGCCGTGGTCGTGCGGAGGCCGGACGAGCTCGCCGCCGTGCACGGTCTCGTCCTGCCCGGCGGGGAGTCGACGGTCATCGACAAGCTGCTGCGGGTCTTCGAGCTCCGCGAGCCGCTCGTCGACCGGATCGTCGACGGGCTGCCGGTCTACGGCTCGTGCGCGGGGATGATCCTGCTCGCCGACCGCCTCCTCGACGGCACGCACGACCAGCAGACGCTGGGCGGCCTCGACGTCACCGTCCGGCGCAACGCCTTCGGCCGCCAGGTCGACTCCTTCGAGACGGACCTCGAGCTCGCCGGCGTGACCGACCGCGACTGGCCCTCGCCCGGACCGGAGGACGGCGGCAGCGTCCATGCCGTCTTCATCCGGGCGCCGTGGGTCGAGGACGCCGGGCCGGGCGTCGAGCCGCTCGGCGTCGTCCCCTCCGGCCCCGCCGCCGGTAGGATCGTCGCGGTGCGAGCGGGGAACCTGCTCGCGACGTCGTTCCACCCGGAGATCACCGGGGACACCCGGGTGCACCGGCTCTTCGCCGAGGTTGTCCGCGCGGCCTAGCCCGACGACACGTCTGGCGGACCCGCGACGGACGCACGGCGGGGCACCGGGGCCCGCACGCGCAGGAGGTCGATCCGCCATGTCCGGCCACTCCAAGTGGGCTACCACCAAGCACAAGAAGGCCGTCGTCGACGCCAAGCGGAGCAAGCTCTTCGCGAAGCTCATCAAGGACGTCGAGGTGGCGGCCCGCACCGGTGGGGGCGACCTCGCCGGGAACCCGACGCTCTTCGACGCCGTCCAGAAGGCCAAGAAGAGCTCGGTCCCGGGCGACAACATCGACCGCGCGGTCAAGCGCGGCTCCGGCGCCGAGGCCGGCGGCGTCGACTACCAGACGATCATGTACGAGGGGTACGGCCCGAACGGCGTCGCGGTGCTCGTGGAGTGCCTGACGGACAACCGCAACCGGGCGGCCTCCGACGTCCGCGTCGCCTTCACCCGCAACGGCGGCACCATGGCCGACCCGGGCAGCGTCTCCTACCTCTTCTCCCGCAAGGGCGTCGTCACGGTGCCGGCCGAGGGGCTCGAGGAGGACGACGTGCTCGCCGCCGTCCTCGAGGCGGGCGCCGAGGAGGTCAACGCGACGGGCGACGTCTACGAGGTCGTCAGCGAGGCGACCGACCTCGTCGCGGTGCGGACCGCCCTGCAGGAGGCGGGCATCGAGTACGACTCCGCCGAGGCGCAGTTCGTGCCGTCGATGCAGGTCGAGCTCGACGTCGAGGGCGCCGAGAAGGTCCTGCGCCTCATCGACGCGCTCGAGGACAGCGACGACGTCCAGAACGTCTACGCCAACTTCGACGCCAGCGACGAGGTGCTCGAGCAGGTCGGCTGACGCCGTCCGGCGCCCGGCGCGCCGGGCGCGCGCCTGCGCCGTCCTGCCCGCGCGGCCTGCGACGGTGGGCACGTGCGCGTGCTGGGGGTCGACCCGGGGCTGACCCGTTGCGGCGTCGGCGTCCTGGACGCCGCGCCGGGCCGGCGGGCCGTGCTCGTCGACGTCGCCGTCGTCCGCACGCCGGTCGACGCCCCACTCGCCGAGCGGCTGCTCGCGCTCTCGGAGGCGCTGGAGCTGGCCGTCGCGCGGCACCGCCCGGACGCCGTCGCCGTGGAACGGGTCTTCAGCCGGCACGACGTCAGCACCGTGATGGGGACCGCGCAGGCCTCCGGCGTCGCCCTCCTGGCGGCCGCGCGGGCCGGGCTCCCCGTGGGGCTGCACACGCCCAGCGAGGTCAAGGCCGCCGTCACCGGCTCCGGCCGGGCCGACAAGCGGCAGGTGACCGCGATGGTGACCCGCATCCTCGGGCTCGAGGAGGCGCCGAGACCCGCGGACGCCGCCGACGCGCTCGCGCTGGCGCTGTGCCACCTGTGGCGCGGGGCGGCCCCGGCCTCCTCCGCCTCCGGTGAGCCGACGGCCGCCCAGGCCGCGTGGGCGGCGGCGGACCGCGACGCCCGGGCGGTGCGCCCGACGGCGTGGGGCGCGGCGGCGCGCCGGTCCTCCGGGGTGCGGCCCGGCGTCGGGGGTGCGCGCTAGCGTCGCCGTCGAACACCTGTCCGGGCGGTGCCGCCGTCCGGGCCCCGCCCGACGTCCCGTCGCCGAGGAGAACGCCGCCCGTGATCGCCTCCGTCTCCGGCCGCGTGGCCGCGCTGCGCCTCGACGCCGCCGTCGTCGTCACCGGCGGCGTCGGCCTCCTCCTGCACGCGACGCCGGCGGTGCTCGCGACGCTGCGCGTGGGGCACGAGGCCGAGCTGGCCACGAGCATGGTCGTGCGGGAGGACTCGCTGACCCTCTACGGGTTCGCCGACGACGACGAGCGCGCGGTCTTCGAGATGCTGCAGACCGTCAGCGGCGTCGGTCCCCGCCTCGCCCTGGCGATGCTCGCGGTCCACGCCCCCGACGGGCTGCGGGCGGCCGTCGCGGGAGAAGACCTCACCGCGCTGTGCCGGGTCCCCGGCATCGGTCGCAAGGGCGCGCAGCGGCTCGTCCTCGAGCTCGGCGACCGGCTCGGGCCGCCGCAGGCCGCCTCTGGTGCGACGCCCGCGGCGGCGCTGCCGACGACGACGGCGTCCTCCGCGGCCGGGGGAGGGCCCGTGGTCGAGGCGCTCGTGGGGCTCGGGTGGACGGCGAGGGCGGCGCAGGACGCCGTCGCCGCCGTCGGCCCGGCCGACGGCGAGGAGGACGGCCGCGACGTCGCGCAGGTGCTGCGCGACGCGCTGCGCCACCTCGGGAGGGGCCGATGACCCCGAGGAGCAGCCCGGGGGCCGACCCGGGCGAGGGGGCGCACGCCGACGGGTCCGCCGAGCTCGACCTGGGCGCGGCGCCGACGGCCGCCGAGGAGGCCGAGCTCGCCGGGCGCGGCGGACGCCTCGTCGACACCGGGGCCGACCTCGACGACCGGGCGGCCGAGGCGGCGCTGCGCCCGTCCTCGCTGGACGACTTCGTCGGCCAGCGCGTCGTGCGCGAGCAGCTGTCCCTCGTCCTCGAGGCGGCGCGCCGCCGCGGCCGGGCGCCGGACCACGTCCTGCTCTCCGGCCCTCCCGGGCTCGGCAAGACGACGCTGGCGATGATCGTCGCGAGCGAGCTGGGGCGGCCGCTGCGGATCTCCAGCGGGCCCGCCATCCAGCACGCGGGCGACCTCGCGGCGGTGCTCTCGTCCCTGGAGGTGGGCGAGGTGCTCTTCCTCGACGAGGTCCACCGCATGGCGCGTCCGGCCGAGGAGATGCTCTACGTCGCGATGGAGGACTTCCGGGTCGACGTCGTCGTCGGCAAGGGCGCCGGCGCGACGGCGATCCCGCTGCACCTGCCCCCGTTCACCCTGGTGGGCGCGACGACGCGGTCCGGGCTGCTGCCGGCCCCGCTGCGCGACCGCTTCGGCTTCACCGGGCACCTCGACTTCTACGCGCCGGACGAGCTGGAGCAGGTGCTGCGTCGCTCGGCGGCCCTGCTCGGCCTGGAGCTCACCGGGGGAGGAGGGCGCGAGATCGCACGGCGGTCCCGCGGCACGCCGCGCATCGCCAACCGCCTCCTGCGGCGCGTGCGGGACTGGTCGCAGGTGCGCGGCAGCGGCGTGGTCGACACGGGCGCCGCCCGCGCCGCGCTGCGGGTCTACGAGGTGGACGAGCTCGGGCTCGACCGGCTCGACCGGTCCGTCCTCGGCGCGCTGTGCCGCCGCTTCGGCGGCGGTCCCGTCGGGCTGTCGACGCTCGCCGTGGCGGTGGGGGAGGAGCCGGAGACCGTGGAGACGGTCGCCGAGCCCTTCCTCGTCCGCGAGGGGCTCATCGGTCGCACCCCTCGCGGACGGGTCGCGACGCCGGAGGGGTGGGCGCACCTGGGCCTGCGGCCGCCGCCCGGGGCCGTGCTCCAGCCGACGCTGCCGGTGCTCGGCGAGGGGCGCCTCCACGGCGGGGCCGTCGACGACACGACGTGATCGCTCGCACGGTCCGTCATCGCGTCTCGACTCTCGGTCACGGGTGGCGGGACGGTCGTCGACCCGCTCGCCCGACCGGGGGCTCCAGGTGCCTCCCGTAGAGTGACGAGGAGTGCCCTGCGTGGACGCCTCCCACGGCGTCCACCTCGACGACTGCGAAGGCTGGCTCCGCCCCATGGAATCCGCGATCCTGCTGCTCCTCCTCGTGCCGCTCGTGCTCATCGCCTTCCGCGGCAGCAAGCAGCGCAAGCAGGTGGCGCAGATGCAGAGCAGCCTGGGCCCGGGCACGGAGGTCATGACCGCCTCCGGGCAGTTCGGCTACGTGGTCACGGTCGAGGGGGACCGGGTCGAGCTGGAGATCTCCCCGGGCGTCACGACGTGGTGGCTGCGCCAGGCCATCGCCCGCACGGTCGACCCCGTCGCCGACGACGACGCGGTCGACGAGGAGTCGGTCGACGACGACGTCCTGTCCGACGACGACCCGCGTCACGACGCCGTCACCGGTACCCCGGAGACCCGCGTCGACGACGGCGACGACCGGCCCGACGGCACGCGCCGCCCCGCCTGACCCGACCCCGCACGGGTCGTCGGCGGGCATCGCCGCCCGCCCGCCCCACCCCGCCTGGAGGACGACGCCGCCGTGGCCGCCACCACCCGCACCCGCTCGATCCGCACCCTCGGCGCCCTCGGCGTCGTCGTGGCGCTCCTCTACGGCGGCATCGCCGCCGCCGCCACGTGGGGGAGCGCGGCCTGGACCCCCGGCCTGGGCCTGGACCTCGCCGGCGGGACGCGCGTCATCCTCACCCCCGTCCCGACCGAGGACGGCTCGCAGCGCCAGGTCACCGACGACACCATCGACGACGCCATCGAGATCATCCGGCAGCGTGTCGACGGCAGCGGCATCGGCGAGGCGAGCGTCAGCGCCCAGGGCGCGCAGAACATCCTCGTCGAGCTCCCCGGCGACCCGCAGGACCAGCAGGCGACGCTCGAGCTCATCCGCCAGTCCGCGCAGATGACCTTCCGCCCGGTCCTCACCGTCGCGGGCCCCGGCCCGATCGACCCGACGACCGGCCAGCCGCTCGACGGGGCGACGCCCGCGCCGACCGACGGGGCCACCCCGGTCCCCACCGACGGCGCCACCGGAGCACCCACGGACGGCGCGACCCCCGCGCCGGCGGCCACCGCTCCCGAGACGGCGAGCCCCCAGACGGCAAGCCCCGAGACGGCGAGCCCCGAGACGGCGGCCCCGCAGACACCCGCTCCCGCGGTGACGCCCGAGTCGACCCAGGGCAGCGTCGTCCCCTCCGCGCTCCTCACCAGCACGCCCGCCGCCGCGACCACGGCCGCCACCCCGGCGGCGACGCCGACCGCCCCGGCGACGACCGCTCCGGCCACGGAGGCGCCCGCCACGCCGGCACCGACGGCGGCGCCGACCGAGGCCCCGGGCGCCGGGACGGCCAGCGACCTCTCCGCCATCACGGCCGAGGTCGCCGAGGAGTTCGCGGCGCTCGACTGCACCGACCCGGCGAACCGCAGCGGCGGGGCCGCGTCCGACCCCGACGCCCCGCTCGTCACCTGCGACCAGGAGGGCCAGCAGAAGTTCATCCTCGGCCCCGTCGAGCTGTCCGGCTCCGACCTGTCCGGCGCGAGCTCGTCGCCCGCCACCAACAACCAGGGCTTCCAGACCGGTGGCTGGGTGGTGTCGATGGACTTCACCTCCGAGGGCGGCGACCTCTTCCGGGACATCACCTCGCGGATCTCCCAGCTCCAGCCGCCGCAGAACCAGTTCGCCATCGTCCTGGACGGTCTCGTCATCTCGGCCCCCAGCGTCCAGGGCCCCATCGCCGGCGGGCAGGCGCAGATCGACGACGGCGGCTCGGGGACGTTCACGCAGGAGACGACGCAGACCCTCGCCAACCAGCTGCGGTTCGGCTCGCTGCCCGTCTCGTTCCAGGTCCAGACCGAGGAGCAGATCTCGGCCACGCTCGGCACCGAGCAGCTGCAGAGCGGCATCGTCGCCGGCCTCATCGGCCTCGGCCTGGTCGTCGTCTACTCGCTGCTCCAGTACCGGGCGTTGGGCCTCGTGACCGTCGGGAGCCTCCTCATCGCGGCTCTCCTGTCCTACGGCGCCATCACCTTCCTGTCGTGGAGCGCGGGGTACCGGCTGAGCCTGCCCGGCGTCGCGGGTCTCATCATCGCCATCGGCGTCACCGCGGACTCGTTCATCGTCTACTTCGAACGCGTGCGCGACGAGGTCCGCGAGGGCCGCTCGGTGCAGGCCGCGGTCCAGACCGGCTGGGCCCGTGCGCGGCGGACGATCATCATCAGCGACGTCGTCCAGCTGCTCGCCGCCGTCGTGCTGTACGTGCTGGCCGTCGGCGGCGTCCAGGGCTTCGCCTTCACGCTCGGGCTCACCACGATCATCGACCTGCTCATCGTCGTGATGTTCACCCACCCGCTGCTCAGCCTGCTGGCCCGCACGCGCTTCTTCGGCGGCGGTCACCGGCTCTCCGGCTTCGACGCCGAGCACCTCGGCCGCACCGTCGCCTACGCCGGGCGCGGACGGCTCCGCATCCCGGCGAGCGGGCGCGACCTCGCGGGCCCGGACGGTCCCGCCGGACCGGACGACCGGCCGCCGGCCGACGCGGACCGCACCCGGCCGCGCCACGGCGAGGGCGCCGACGCGACGTCGCCCGAGGAGGCCGGGCACCCGCGCCGTCTGACGATCGCCGAGCGCCGGGCGGCGGAGGAGCGTCGCCGGCGCGACGGGGAGCAGGACCTGGAGCGGCCCGAGGACGACGGCGCCCGCGGTCCCGGCGACGACACCCCCGTGCCGCACGGCGTCGCCGGTCGCCCGACCACCACCCCGGAGGACTGAGACGTGCCCAGCTTCGCCGCCTTCGGCAACGACCTCTACACGGGGCGCCGCTCCTTCGACTTCGTCCACCGCTGGCGCCGCCTCCTGACGATCGCGGCCGTCGTCGTGCTGCTCTGCGTGCTCGCGCTCGTGGTGCGCGGCTTCAACCCCGGCATCGAGTTCACCGGAGGGTCGGAGTACACCGTCTCGCAGGTGGCGGACCCGGACGAGGGGCTCGCCACCGAGGCGGTCGAGTCCGTCGACGCCGACGCGCAGCCGCCGGCCGTGTCCGTCGTCGGCGGGGACAGCGTCCGCGTCCAGACGGAGCAGCTGCCCGAGGAGCAGACGGGGGAGGTGGCCGCCGCGCTCGCCGCGGCGTACGACGTCGACCCCGCCCAGGTCACCTCGAGCTTCGTCGGACCGGTGTGGGGCGACGACATCACCCGCCAGGCGCTCCTGGGCATCGGCATCTTCCTCGTGCTCGTCACCGGGGTCATCGCCCTCTACTTCCGCGACCTCGCGATGGCGGGCGCGGCGCTCGTGGCCCTGCTGCACGACCTGCTCGTCACGGCCGGCGTCTACGCCCTCGTCGGCTTCGAGGTGACGCCGGCCTCGGTCATCGGCTTCCTCACCATCCTCGGCTTCTCGCTCTACGACACCGTGGTCGTGTTCGACAAGGTGCGCGAGCAGACGGCGGGCGTGCTCGACGGCAGCTCGCGCACCTACCTCGAGCAGGCGAACCTCGCGGTCAACCAGACGGTGGTGCGGTCCATCAACACCTCGGTCGTCGCGGTGCTGCCCGTCGCCTCCATCCTGTTCATCGGCGCCCTGCTCCTCGGCGCGGGGACGCTGCGCGACGTGTCGCTGGCGCTCTTCGTCGGCACGCTCGCCGGCACGTACTCGTCGATCTTCGTGGCCCCGGCCTTCCTCGGCCTCGTCAAGAGCCGCACGGCCGTGGTGCAGGCGCACGACGAGCGGGTCCGCGAGCACCGGCGCGAGGAGGCCGAGCGTGACGAGGCCGAGCGGGCCGGGGCCGGGCCGGCGCTCGCGACGGCCGGCGCCGCAGCGGGTGACGGCGCGGCCGGTCCTGCCCGCGGGCAGCGCCCGCAGCCTCGCCGCGGGCGTCGTCGTGGGTGAGCCGCCCGCGGCGGTGCTGGCGGAGGGCGCGGCGGGCGGGACGGCCGACCGGCTGCTGCCGCTGCTGACCGCCGTCCCCGACCACCCCGTCCCGGGGGTCGTGTTCCGCGACATCACGCCGCTGCTGGGAGACCCGGGCGCGCTGCGGGAGGCCGTCGGGGCGCTCGCCGGGCTGCTGCCCGCGGGGACGGACCTCGTCGCGGGCGTGGAGGCACGTGGCTTCGTCCTCGGCGCGGCGGTGGCCGTCGCCGCGGGGGCGGGCTTCGTGCCCGTCCGCAAGTCCGGCCGGCTGCCGCGGGAGGTGCTCGTGGAGTCCTACGAGCTCGAGTACGGTTCCGCCGCCGTCGAGGTGCACGCGGACGCCGTCCCCGCCGGGAGCAGGGTCGTCGTGCTCGACGACGTCCTCGCCACCGGCGGCACCGCGTCGGCCGCCTGCCGGCTCGTCGAGCGGGCCGGCGGCGAGGTGGCCGCCGTGGTCGTCCTCGCCGAGATCGGCGGCCTCGGCGGACGTGACGCCCTGGCCGGCCGGCGCGTCGAGGCGCTCCTGACCCTCTGACCGGCGGGCGGCTCTCCGCCCGCCCCCGCCCACGTACCCGCCCTGACGCGAGGGACGGCGATCCCCGCCCACCGGGCGCGGACGTACGCTGGGCACCAGGTCGACGCACCGGGGGAGGTCCTCCTCCGGGGCCGCGCGAGGAGGTGCCGGTGTCCGACGACGTGGTGCAGCGCTCCGGGACGGCCCCGGCGGCGACCGGGACGCCCGCGGCAGACCCCGCACCCGGCACGCCCTCCGTCACGGACGTGCCGACGCGGCTCGACGACGGCACGTCGACGGGTCTGCGGGCCCGCCTGGCACGGCTCGGGTCCCGGCCCTCCAGCACCTCGCCGGTCCTCGAGCCGTTGCTGCGGAGCCTGCGCTCGAACCACCCCAAGGCCGACACCGCGCTCGTGGAGCGCGCCTACGTCGTCGCCGAGAAGGCGCACCGCGGCCAGGTGCGCAAGAGCGGGGACGCCTACATCACCCACCCGGTGGCGGTGACGACGATCCTCGCCGACCTGGGGATGACGGCGCCGACGCTGGCGGCCGCGCTGCTGCACGACACGGTGGAGGACACGGGCTACTCGCTGCCGGCGCTGCGGGCGGACTTCGGCGACGAGGTCGCCATGCTCGTCGACGGGGTCACCAAGCTCGACAAGGTGCAGTACGGCGACGCGGCGCAGGCCGAGACCGTGCGCAAGATGGTCGTCGCGATGGCGCGCGACATCCGCGTGCTCGTCATCAAGCTGGCCGACCGGCTGCACAACGCCCGCACCTGGCGGTACGTCTCCGCCGCCTCCGCCGAGCGCAAGGCGAAGGAGACCCTGGAGATCTACGCGCCGCTGGCGCACCGGCTTGGCATGAACACCATCAAGTGGGAGCTGGAGGACCTCTCCTTCGCGACGCTGTACCCCGGCGTCCACGCGGAGATCGTCCGGCTGGTCGCCGAGCAGGCGCCCGCGCGCGACGAGTACCTCACGGTCGTGCGGGACCAGGTGGCCGCGGACCTGCGGCAGGCCAAGGTGCGCGCGACGGTGACCGGCCGGCCCAAGCACTACTACTCGGTCTACCAGAAGATGATCGTGCGGGGCCGCGAGTTCGCCGACATCTACGACCTCGTCGGGGTCCGGGTCCTCGTCGACTCGGTCCGCGACTGCTACGCCGTCCTCGGCGCGCTGCACGCGCGCTGGACGCCCGTGCCCGGGCGCTTCAAGGACTACATCGCGATGCCCAAGTTCAACATGTACCAGTCGTTGCACACGACGGTCATCGGGCCCGAGGGCAAGCCCGTCGAGATCCAGATCCGCACGCACCAGATGCACCGCCGTGCCGAGCTCGGGGTCGCGGCGCACTGGAAGTACAAGGACGCCACGAAGACGGGCTCCGACCCGGCCGACACCGGCCCCAAGGGGGGCACGGACGCGAACGACATGGCGTGGTTGCGCCAGCTGCTGGACTGGCAGCGCGAGACCGCCGACCCGGGGGAGTTCCTGGAGTCGCTGCGCTTCGAGATCAACGCCGCCGAGGTCTACGTGTTCACCCCCAAGGGTGACGCCGTCGCACTCCCCGCGGGGTCGACGCCGGTGGACTTCGCCTACGCCGTCCACACCGACGTGGGCCACCGCACGATGGGCGCGCGCGTCAACGGGCGGCTCGTGCCGCTGGAGTCCGCGCTCGACAACGGCGACGTCGTCGAGGTGTTCACCTCCAAGGTCGAGGGCGCCGGGCCGAGCCGCGACTGGATGACCTTCGTGCGCAGCCCCCGCGCGCGCAGCAAGATCAAGCAGTGGTTCTCCAAGGAGCGTCGCGAGGAGGCCATCGAGCAGGGCAAGGACGCCATCGCGAAGGCGATGCGCAAGGAGCACCTGCCGATCCAGCGGCTGATGTCCCACGACTCGCTCGCGGGCGTCGCGCGGGACACCCACCACGCCGACGTCTCCGCCCTCTACGCCGCCGTCGGCGAGGGGCACGTCTCCGCCGCCTCCGTCGTGCAGCGGCTCGTCACCGCGCTCGGGGGCGAGGGCGGCGCCGAGGAGGACCTCGCCGAGGCGGTCCTGCCGCCGCCGCGGACCCCGGAGCGCCGGCGCTCCGGCGACCCCGGCGTCGTGGTCAAGGGGGTCGACGACGTCTGGGTCAAGGTCGCCCGCTGCTGCACCCCCGTCCCGCGCGACCCGATCATCGGCTTCGTCACCCGCGGCCAGGGCGTCTCGGTGCACCGGCGTGACTGCGGCAACGTCAGCGGCCTCATGGGCCAGCCGGAGCGGATCGTCGACGTCGAGTGGGCCGTGGGCGCCGACAGCGTCTTCCTCGTGCAGATCCAGGTCGAGGCCCTCGACCGCTCCGGGCTGCTCTCCGACATCACCCGGGTCCTCACGGACAACCACGTCAACATCCTCTCGGCGTCCGTGACGACGTCGCGGGACCGCGTCGCCATCTCGAGGTTCACCTTCGAGATGGGGGACCCGAGCCACCTCGACCACGTGCTGGGCGCGGTCCGCCGCGTCGACGGGGTCTTCGACGTCTACCGGGCCACCGGTCGTCGGGAGGAGCACGCCGGCGCCTGACCGACGGCGTCGACCTGCGTGCCGCGCGCCCAGGCGAGGGCCGCGCGGTCCTGCGGGTCGGCCGAGCCGGTGAGGTCCTCGACGGTCCGCTCCGGACCGGTGACGACGAGGTCCCCCACCGTCCGCGCGCCGCGCGCGGGCTCCGCGACGCGGCGCAGCCGGACCGCGCCGCCGGCCGGGCCGGGCCCGGTGCCCCGGGGGACGAGGAGGTCGACGCGCCGCGGCGGCGCGGGGCAGCCGTGGACCCACGCGGCCGCCGCGAGGGCGACGACCGCTCCCGGGGGCAGGCACCAGCGGACCGAGCCGGGGAGGGCGCAGGCCCCCGTGACGTGGGCGACGAGCGCGGCGGCGCGGGCCGCGGGCTCCCGCACCAGGTCGGCGGGCAGCCACACCGACGGCAGGACCTCGACGAGGAGCCCCTCGGCGGCCATGGCGCGCCGGACCCCCGCCGGCGGCGCCCCCGCGGTCCAGACCGGCGACGCGGGGCGGACGGCGACGGGCACGCGCCGATGGTCCCTGCGCGCCCTCCGTGGGGCCGAGGCCCGTGCACCCACTGTGGACGGTCGGCGCGCCGACGCGCCTGTGGACGCGGGTTCAGCCGCCGAGGTCGGCGGCCGCGCGCTCGACCTGCTCGAGCCAGGCGCGACGCGCGTCCAGCGCCTCCTGGGCACGGCGGACCGCACGCTCGTCCCCGGCGGCGCGGGCCTGCTCCAGCTCGGCCTCCAGCCCGCCGATCGAGTCCTGCAGCTGGCCGAGGGCGCCCTCGGCCCGCGCACGGACCTCCGGGTTGGTGCGGCGCCAGCGGTCCGAGTCCGCCTCGCGCACCGCCTGCTCCACCGCGCGCATGCGCTTCTCCACCCGCTGCAGGTCGGCTCGGGGGACGCGGCCGGCGGCGTCCCACCGCTCCTGGACGTCGCGCAGGGCCGCGGTCGCCGCGCGGACGTCCCGCACGGGCAGGAGGGCCTCCGCCTCGACGAGCAGCTGCTCCTTGACGGCCAGGTTCTCCTTCTCGCCGGCGAGCTGCTCGGCGTCCTTGGCGTCCCGCGCGCCGAAGAAGACGTCCTGCGCGGCGCGGAAGCGCGCCCACAGGGCGTCGTCCTCCTTGCGGGACGCCCGTGGCGCCGCCTTCCACCGGTCCATGAGCTGGCGGTACGCCGTCGAGGTGGGGCCCCACTCGGTCGAGGCGGAGAGCGCCTCCGCCTCGGCGATGAGCCCTTCCTTGACCGTCTTCGCCTCGCCGTGCTGGGCGTCGAGCTCGGCGAAGTGGTGGCGGCGGTGGCGCTCGAAGCGGTTGCGCGAGTGCTTCAGCCGGCGCCAGAGCTCGTCCTCCTCGCCCTTGGGCAGGCGCGCGGTGCCCGCTGCGCGCTGCTGCTCGCGCCACTCGTCGAAGATCGCGCGGAGCCGCTCGCCCGAGGACTTCCACTGCACCTGCGCCGGGTCGGTCTCGGCGAGGGCCTCGGCCTCCTCGACGATCGCCACCCGCTGCGCCCGGACGACGGTCCGCGCCTGCTCGCGGGCGATGTTGGCCTCGCGCTCGCGCTCGGTGACGCGAGCACCGAGGTCGTCGACGCGCGCACCGAGCGCGGCCAGGTCACCGACGGCCGCCGCGTCCGTGACGGCCCGCTGCACCTTGGCCAGCGCCGAGCGCAGCTCGCCGACGGGGGCGTCCGGCACCGTCAGCCGCTGCTCGACGAGGTCGAGCCGGGCGACGAGGTCGGCGAAGCGCCGCCCGAAGTAGGCGAGCGCCTGGTCGGCGGGCACGTCGGGGTAGGAGCCGACGACGCGCTCGCCCTCGGCCGTGCGGACGTGCACGACGCCGTCCTCGGCGACGCGACCCCACTCGCCGGTGTCGGCGGGTGCGTGCTCGGCGCTCACGGCCGGTGCGCCGCCGCCCTCGCCGTCCTGCCCCCGGCGTCGGGCCCCCGCCCGCCCGGCGGGGCGGCCCGGGCGGGCCTCGGCGGAGGGCGGCCGGACCCCCGAGGGCGTGGGCGTCGGACGGGCGCCGCCGGGGGCCGGGCGCGGCCCCGGTGCGGGCCTCGGTGCAGGACCCGGTGCGGGGTCCGGCCCCGGGCCCGGTGCGGGGCCTCCGGCCGGACGGGTGGCCTCGGTGCCCGGCGCGGGCGGGGAGGCCGTGCCGTCGCCCTCGTCGCCCTCGTGGGACGGAGCTCCGGACGGAGCCACGGCCTCCTCGGGGCGCTGCGCGCCGGCGTCCGCGGAGGGCCCCTCGGCGCCGGCGTCCTCGTCCTCGGACCGGGCTGCGGCCGCGGAGTCCTCGTCCGCGACCGGCTGCGCGCCCTGGTCGTCGGCGGGCTGCTCGCCGGCGCCCGACCCGGCCGCCGGCTCCTGCGCGGCAGGCTCCGCCGGGGCAGGGTCCTGCGACCCGGGGGCCTCGACGTCGCGCCCGGCGTCCACGGACTCGCTCACTGGGTGCTCACTCCCTCGATGGTGATGGGTCGCGCGGGGGCGGTCCCGTCGGCGGCGGTCCCGCCCTCGGCGATGGTCTGCACGACGTCCAGCCCCTCGGTGACGCGGCCGAAGACGGTGTACCCGCCGGCGGAGTCGGAGGGGATCGTCGAGTCCTCGTAGACGAGGAAGAACTGGCTGCCGTTGCTCCCGGCGTCGTCCCCCACGCGCGCCATGGCCAGCGTGCCGGCGGGGTAGACGTCGTCGGCCGGGGCGTTCTCGATCGGGCCGAAGGAGTAGCCCGGGCCGCCGCTGCCGGTGGCCGTGGGGTCGCCGCACTGCAGCACGAAGATGCCGGACGTCGTGAGCCGGTGGCAGATCGTGTCGTCGAAGAAGCCCTCGCCGGCCAGGAAGGCGAAGCTGGCGACCGCCTGGGGTGCGGCGTCGGGCAGCAGCTCCACGGTGATGTCGCCGCACGAGGTGGTGAGGACGGCGGACGTCGCGTCGCTGGAGCCGGCCTCCGGCGGGGCGTCGAACTGCGGGGGCTGCGCCACGGGCTGGGTGCCGGGGTCGGGGCAGGGGTTGTCCGCCGGCGGCGTGCTCGGCGCCGCGGTGCTCGGTGCCGCCGTCGACGGGAGCGGGGTCGGGCTCGCCGCGGGCTCGTCGTCCCCGCCGGTCAGGAGCACGGTGAGGGCCACGGCCACGGCGACCACCGCGGCGAGGGCGACGCCGAGGGCTCCGAGCAGCCGACGACGGCGCTGCTCCCGCTCGGCCCGGCGGCGCAGCTCCTCGGCCCGCCGTCGTCGTGCGTCGTCGCGCTGGCTCGGCGCCACCGGTGGACCTCCCCGCTCACGGCTGCCCGCGGGGCCCCGGGCACGCCGTGCCGGCGCGCGCTGGGCGCCTGCGCCTCGGGCTCGTGCCCGGACGGCGTCGGCCCCGCGGCGGACGCGCCGGAGTCTATGCGCGCCACCGGCCCCGGCGGCGAGGCAGGAGCCGCGCGCGCGTCGCTAGGCTCGCCCGGTGCTGCTCCGGACCGTGCCCGCCCAGGTGCTGGGCACGAACACCCTCGTCCTCGCCGACGGGCCGGGGGAGCGGGGCCGCCCCCGGGACTGCCTGCTCGTCGACGTGGGGCTCGGGGTGGCCGACCGGGTCCTCGCGGTCGTCGACGAGCTGCACCTGCGCCCGGTGGCCGTGCTCGTCACGCACGGGCACCTGGACCACGTGGGGGAGGCGGCCCAGCTGGCGCGCGCCGCGGACGTCCCGGTCGTCGTCCACGCCGAAGACGCGCACCGGCTCGCCGACCCCGTCGAGGGGCTCGGGCCCCAGCTGCGCACGGCGCTGGCGGCCCAGCTCGGCGACGTGCCCTGGACGCCCCCCGAGCAGGTGCGGCTCCTGGTGGACGGGGACGAGGTCGTCGCCGGTGACCTGCGGGTGCGCGCGGTGCACGCGCCCGGCCACACGGAGGGCTCGACGCTGTACCTGGTCGAGGACGTCCCGGACGGCGCCTCGGTGGCCGCCGGCGGCCTGCCCCCCGGCACCGGGGGCCTGCCCGCCGGGGTGGTGCGGACGGCGCTGACGGGGGACGTGCTCTTCGCGGGCTCGGTCGGGCGCACGGACCTCCCCGGCGGGGACGGGGCCCGCATGCAGGCGACCCTGCGCGACGTCGTCCTCGCGCTGCCCGACGACACCCTCGTCGTCCCCGGCCACGGGCCCGCCACGACGGTGCGGCACGAGCGCGCCACCAACCCCTTCCTCACCGGCGCCTGAGCGCGCCGCCCGCGGCCCGACCGACGAGATGACCCGATCGACGAGATGACCCGACCGACGAGATGACCCGATCGACGAGATGAAGGAGAACCGCTGATGGCCGCGCGCACCCCCGGACCCCTGTCGGGGTTCCCCGAGCTCCTGCCCGGGGAGCGGGTCGTCGAGGAGCACGTCCTCGACGTCCTGCGGGAGGTCTTCGAGCTGCACGGCTTCTCCGGGCTGGAGACGCGCGCCGTCGAGCCGCTGTCCGTGCTGCTGCGCAAGGGGGAGATCGACAAGGAGGTCTACGCGGTCCGGCGGCTCGCCGAGGTCGCCGAGGACGGGGTGGGCTCGGCGGAGCCCTCCGACGACGTCCTCGCCCTGCACTACGACCTCACCGTGCCCTTCGCCCGGTACGTGCTCGAGAACGCGGGGCGGCTCACGTTCCCCTTCCGCCGCTACCAGGTCCAGAAGGTCTGGCGCGGGGAGCGGCCCCAGGAAGGGCGCTTCCGGGAGTTCCGGCAGGCCGACGTGGACGTCGTGGACGCCGGCTCGCTCGCGCCGCACCACGAGGCCGAGCTGCCGCTCGTCATGGCGGACGTCTTCGCCCGGCTGCCGCTGCCCCCCGTCACGATGCAGGTGAACAACCGCCGGCTCGTGGAGGGCTTCTACCGCGGCCTCGGCCTCGAGCAGAGCGCGGCGGTGATGCGCGAGGTCGACAAGCTCGACAAGACCTCGCCCGAGCGGGTGCGGGCCGCGCTCGTCGAGGGCGTCGGCGTCGGCGAGCGGGAGGCCGACGCGTGCCTGCGCCTGGCGACGGTCCGCGGCGACGACGGCACCGGCTTCGTGTCCGAGGTCCGTGCGCTCGGCGTGCGCGACGAGCTGCTGGACCAGGGCCTCGACGAGCTCGCCGCCGTCGTCGCGAGCACGCAGGCCGCGGGCGGCGCTGCGGGCGACCGCTTCTCGGTGGTCGCCGACCTGTCGGTCACCCGTGGCCTCGACTACTACACGGGCACCGTCTACGAGAGCCGGATGAGGGGCTTCGAGCACCTCGGCTCGGTGTGCTCCGGCGGCCGCTACGACGCCCTCGCCGACGACGGCCGGACGACCTACCCCGGGGTCGGCCTGTCCCTCGGGGTCACGCGGGTGCTGGCGCCGCTGCTGGCGCGCGGGCTGCTGCGCGCCTCGCGGCCCACGCCCACCGCCGTCCTCGTCGCCGTCGCCGACGAGGCGCACCGCGCGACCTCGACCGCCGTCGCCACGGCGCTGCGGTCGCGGGGGGTGGCCACCGAGGTGGCGCCGTCGGCGGCGCGGTTCGGCAAGCAGATCCGGTACGCCGACCGCCGTTCGATCCCCTTCGTCTGGTTCCCGCCCCGCGACGGTGCCGACGGCGAGGCGCACGAGGTCAAGGACATCCGCTCGGGGGAGCAGCTCCCGGCGGACCCGGCGTCGTGGGTCCCGCCGGAGCAGGACGCCCGCCCGCGGGTCGGCTGGGTCGAGCCCCCCTCCTGACGCGCGCTCGTCCGTCCCGCCGGCGGCGCGGTGGAGGCAGGACCGCGGACCCTCGTGCTCCGACGGACGACCGCTGCTCGCCGCCGGTCCCTCAGCGCACCCCGCGCGGGCGCAGCTGCACGCTCACGCGCGGGCCCACCGGGCGCGAGGTCTTCGGCACGGCGTGCTCCCACGTCCGCTGGCACGAGCCACCCATGACGAACAGGTCGCCGTGCCCCACGGGCAGCCGCAGCTCGGTGCGCCCACCGCCACGCGGGCGCAGCACGAGCGGTCGGGGCGCGCCGAGCGACACGATCGCGACGACGGTGTCCTCGCGGCTGCTGCGCCCGATGCGGTCGCCGTGCCAGGCGACGCCGTCACGGCCGTCGCGGTACAGGCAGAGCCCCGCGGTCACGAGCGGCTCGCCGAGCTCCGGGAGGTAGTGCGCCGACAGCGCGTCCCGCGCCTGCCCGAGCAGCGGGTGGGGCAGCACCGCGCCCTCGCCGTAGAAGCAGAGCAGGCGGGGGACGTCCACCTCGCGCTCGTACATCTGCCGCCGCTCGGCGCGCCACGGGACGTCGGCGAGCAGGTGCTCGAAGAGCGCCTGCGAGTGCCGCACCCAGTCGGGCCGGACGTCGACCCAGGCGCCGCGGGACAGCTCGTGGCGCTCGAGGCCCTCGGCGAGCGGGGCGAGCCAGGACGTCCCGCGGTCGTCCACGTCGTCGAGCAGGGACGGCTGCGTCGTCAGCGACATGTCCCCAGACTAGGCGACGGTCGAACTGGCGTTCGACCGCCGCCCGGTCGGGGTGGGAGCCCGGCGGGCTCAGGCGGCCGGCGCCGGGAGGTCGTAGGTGGCGACGAGGGTCGCGCGCGCGAGCGTGTGGAAGAAGAGGTTGAAGCCCAGCTGGGCCGGCGGGACGTCCGCGTCGAGCCCGAGGCTCTCGACGTCCACGGCGTGCACGACGACCCAGTAGTGGTGCGTGCGGTGACCGGGCGGCGGGGCGGCGCCGACGAAGCCCGCGAAGCCGCCGTCGTTGCGCAGCTGGAGCGCCCCCTCCGGCAGGCCGCCGTCGGAGGCGCCGCGCGCCAGCGAGGTCGTCGAGACCGGCAGGTCGGCGACGGCCCAGTGCCAGAAGCCCGACGCCGTGGGCGCGTCCGGGTCGAAGACCGTGACGGCGAAGCTCTTCGTCCCCTCGGGCGCCCCCGACCAGGACAGCTGCGGCGAGGCGTCCTGGCCGCCCTCGACGCCCATGGCGCCGCTGGCGTGCCGGTCGTCGAGGCGCTCGCCCTCGGCGACGTCCTCGCTCGTCAGCGTGAAGGAGGGCACCTGGGGCAGGTGCTCGTACGGGTCGATCGGTCCGCGGCTGCCGGGGTGCTCGGGCACGGGAGGTCCTTCCGTCGGGGGGCCCGGGCGGACGCGGTGCGTCGCCCCCGGGCGGGGTCCGGCCATCGTCGGACGCCGCCCCGGGCCCCGCACGACGGGGCCGCCCGGACGCGCAGGAGGGGCACGGGCACGCAGGCCCGGGCGACGCCGGGGGAGGCACGAGGAGGCCGGGGCCCGCACGAGAAGGCGGACGACGCGCGCGGGCGCCGCCCGTAGCATCGCCCGCGCGACCAGGCGCTCGTCCGTGAGTGCCGCCGCCACCTCCAGCACCGCTCCCGAGAGGACCTCCCTGTGCTCCGCACCCACGAGGCCGGCGCCCTGCGCGCCGAGCACGCCTCCGAGACCACCGACACCGACGGCGCCGGGGTCACCCTCGCGGGCTGGGTGGCGCGCCGGCGGGACCACGGCGGGGTGGCCTTCCTCGACCTGCGCGACGCCTCGGGCGTGGTCCAGGTCGTCGTGCGGGACGAGCTGCTGGAGTCCTCCGGCGCCCACGACCTGCGCAGCGAGTACGTCGTCCAGGTCACGGGCACCGTGCGCCGTCGGCCCGAGGGCAACGAGAACCCCGACCTGCCGACGGGCGAGGTCGAGGTGCTGGCCACCGCGCTGGACGTGCTGTCGACGGCCGACCCGCTGCCCTTCCCGGTGGAGTCGTCCGGCTCCGGCGAGGTGGGGGAGGAGGTGCGGCTCAAGCACCGCTACCTGGACCTGCGCCGTCCCGGACCGGCGGCCGCCCTCCGCCTGCGCAGCGCCGTGAACCGGGCCGCGCGCGGCGTCCTGGACGGCCACGGCTTCACCGAGGTCGAGACGCCGACGCTGACCCGCTCGACCCCCGAGGGCGCGCGCGACTTCCTCGTGCCCGCGCGCCTTCAGCCCGGCTCCTGGTACGCGCTGCCGCAGAGCCCGCAGCTGTTCAAGCAGCTGCTCATGGTCGGCGGCGTCGAGCGGTACTACCAGCTGGCCCGGTGCTACCGCGACGAGGACTTCCGCGCCGACCGCCAGCCCGAGTTCACCCAGCTCGACGTCGAGATGAGCTTCGTCGAGGCGGACGACGTCATGGCGCTCACCGAGGAGCTGCTCACGGCGCTCTGGCGCCTCGTCGGGCACGAGCTCGAGGGCCCGGTCCCGCGCATGACGTACGCCGACGCGATGGCGCGGTACGGCAGCGACAAGCCGGACCTGCGCTTCGGGCTCGAGCTCGTCGACTGCACGGACTACTTCTCGGGCACCCCGTTCCGCGTCTTCCAGGCCCCGTACGTCGGTGCCGTCCTCATGCCCGGCGGCGCGTCGCAGCCGCGTAAGCAGCTCGACGCGTGGCAGGACTGGGCCAAGCAGCGCGGCCACCGCGGCCTCGCCTACGTCCTCGTCGGCGAGGACGGCGAGCTGGGCGGACCGGTCGCCAAGAACCTGTCCGAGAGCGAGCGCGCCGGGCTCGCCGAGCACGTCGGCGCCGCACCCGGCGACTGCGTCTTCTTCGCCGCCGGCCCGCCGGCCTCGGCGCGCGGCCTGCTCGGCGCCGCCCGGCTCGAGGTCGGACGGCGGACCGGTGCGGTCGACACCGACGCGTGGTCCTTCGTCTGGGTCGTCGACGCGCCGCTGTTCGAGCCGGCCGAGACGGCCACGGCGTCGGGCGACGTCGCCGTCGGCGCCGGCGCGTGGACCGCGGTGCACCACGCCTTCACCGCCCCGACGCCGGGGTGGCGCGACCGCTTCGAGGAGGACCCGGGCGCGGCCCTGTCGCAGGCCTACGACATCGTCTGCAACGGCAACGAGATCGGCGGGGGCTCGATCCGCATCCACACCCGCGAGGTGCAGGAGCGGGTCTTCGCGGTGATGGGGCTGCCGGAGGAGGACGCGCGGGCGAAGTTCGGCTTCCTGCTCGACGCGTTCGCCTACGGCGCCCCGCCGCACGGGGGCATCGCCCTGGGCTGGGACCGGATCGTCGCGCTGCTCGCCGGCGTCGACTCGATCCGCGAGGTCATCGCCTTCCCGAAGAGCGGCGGCGGGTACGACCCGCTCACCGCGGCGCCGGCGCCCATCACGGCCGCGCAGCGCAAGGAGGCCGGCGTCGACGCCCGCCCGGAGCCCGGGCCGGGCGAGCCGCCGACGGCGCCGGAGCGCGGCGGGACGCCGTGAGCGTCCAGGTCCGTCCGGAGGGGCCCGAGGACGAGGGCGCCGTCGCCGCGGTCGTGACCGCCGCGTTCACGGGTGCGGGCGCCGAGCCCGGGCCCGAGGCGGCCTTCGTCCACGAGCTGCGGCTGGAGCCGGGCGCGTACCTCGCCCGCTACAGCCTCGTCGCGGTCGAGGACGGCGTCGTGGTCGGGCACGTCCTGGCCAGCCGCATCCACGTCGGGCAGGCGCCGGCGCTGGCGCTCGCCCCCGTGTCGGTGGCGCCGACGCACCAGCGGTCCGGGGTGGGGCGACAGCTGGTCGAGCGCGTGCTCGCCGAGGCGACCGTGGCGGGGGAGACGCTCGTCCTCGTCCTCGGCGACCCGGCCTTCTACGGCCGGTTCCGCTTCGAGCCCGCCTCCGAGGTGGGCATCACCGGCCCCTACGCCGGCGCGGAGTTCATGGCGCGACGCCTGGCGGCGGACGCGCCCGTGGGCGAGGCCGTCTACTCGCCCGTCTTCGGGCGCCTGGAGGCCGGTCGGCTCTGACCGGGTGGTCCGTCGCCCTCCACCCCGGGGGCGTCTCCGGGCGGTGGCCCGTCCCGCTCCTGCGGCGGCGGGCGCCGGTCGCGGTCGCGGTCGTAGGGTCCCGTCCGTGAGCGAGCAGAGCAGCACGCAGCTGTCCCGACCCGTCCGCATCGGCGTGCAGGTCCAGCCGCAGCAGGCCGACTACGCGCAGATCCGCCGGGCCGTCGCCGCCGCCGAGGAGGCGGGCGCGGACCTCGTCCTGAACTGGGACCACTTCTTCCCGCTCTACGGCGACCCCGACGGCAAGCACTTCGAGTGCTGGACGATGCTCGGCGCCTGGGCGGAGGCGACGACGCGGGTGGAGATCGGCGCGCTCGTCAGCTGCAACAGCTACCGCAACCCCGACCTGCTCGCCGACATGGCGCGGACGGTCGACCACATCAGCGACGGCCGGCTGCTGCTCGGCATCGGCGCCGGCTGGTTCCAGCGCGACTACGACGAGTACGGCTACGAGTTCGGCACGGCGGGCTCGCGCATCGGGGACCTCGCCGAGGCGATGCCCCGCATCGAGGCGCGCTGGGCGAGGCTCGTCCCCGCGCCCGTCCGGGACATCCCCGTGATGATCGGTGGCGGCGGGGAGAAGAAGACCCTCCCGCTCGTCGCCCGGCACGCGGACATCTGGCACTCCTTCGGCGACGCGGAGACCCTCCGACGCAAGGCCGGCCTGCTGGACGGCTACTGCCGCGAGATCGGCCGCGACCCCCGCGAGGTCGAGCGCTCGGTCGGCGTCGAGGGCGACCCGGCCGACGTCGGCGACGCCCTCCTCGGGGCCGGGGCGACGCTCTTCACCGTGAACGCCGGCGGGCCGGGCTACGACCTCGGTCCCCTGCGCGACTGGCTCGCCTGGCGCGACGACCACCGCGGCTGACACGCCGCACCCGTTCCGCAGGACCAGGTCCACGGCCACGCCGCCCAGCACCCCGACATGGCCGCAGATCGGGGTGGGGGGCGGACGGCGTGGCCCGACGTGGCCACACGTCCGGGTGGGGGCGGGCGGCGCCTCAGCGGCCGGCGGCGCGGGAGTCGAGGTAGTCGCTGACGACGTACTCGCCCAGCCGGTCGGCCGACGGCGCCAGGACCCGCCCGCCGTTGCGCCGTGCGAGCGCCTCGACGAAGCGGCGCAGACCGGGGTCGTCGCCGAGGACGAAGGTGTTGATCGGCGTCCGCATCCGGGTGAGCGCGTCGACCTCGTGCACCGTCGCCTCGATCGTCTCGGGCAGGCTCGGCCACCAGAACACGGCCTCGCCGTCCTCCAGGTGCGCGGTCGGCTCGCCGTCGGTGACGACGAGGACGACCGGCTCCAGGCCGGGGTGCCGCCCCACGTGGCGGCGCGCCAGCGCCAGCGCGTGCTGGAGGTTCGTGCCCTGCACGCCGGACGGCTCGACGGCGGCGAGCTCGGCCGCCGTCAGCACCTCGGCGGTGCGGCCGAAGCCGATGATCTCCAGCTCGTCGCCCGGGAAGCGGGTCGCGATGAGGTGGGAGAGTGCGAGCGCCGTCTGCTTCATCGGCGCCCAGCGGCCCTCGGCGACCATGGAGAACGACAGGTCGACGCAGAGCGCGACCGCGGCGCCGGTGCGGCGCTCGGTCTCCACGACGGCGAAGTCGTCCACGTCGAGGGTGACCGCGCCGCCGGCCCCGCGCCCGGGCGTCCCCGCCGTCCGCAGCACGGCGCGCTGCACGGTGCGGACGGCGTCGAGCGGCTGCTCGTCGCCGAACTCCCACGCGCGCCAGCTGCCGGTCGCCTCTCCGGCGGAGCCGGCGGACCGGTCGTCGTGCTGGCCGCGCCGCCCGCCCCGCATCCGGGAGAAGACCGCGGCGAGCGCCGTCTGACCCAGCCGCCGCATCGCCTTGGGCGTCAGCGAGAGCGCGTCGGCGCCGTCGGGGGAGAGCCAGCCCTGGCGGCGCAGCTCCGCGTCGAGCTCGGCCAGGGCGCGGACGTCGGCGGCCGCCCCAGCGCCCAGCTGGCGCTCCACCGCCTCGACGTCGACGTCGTCGAGCGTCGCCCCGGGGTAGTCCTGGCCGAGGGCCTGGGCGAGGGAGTCGAGGTCCGAGAGCTCGGCGAGGGCGTCGGTCGCCTCGCCGACGCCCATCGGGTCGGAGCCGGTGAAGCGCTCGCGCGAGCGCCGGTCGAGGCCCGGCCGCAGGGCGCGCAGCGCGTCGCCGAGCGCCGCCATCTCCGCCTCGAGGCCGGCGTCGCCGAGGGCGTCCGCCATGAGGTCGGAGAGCTCGGCGCGCTGCTGGGGCGACAGGGACGAGAGCATCCGGTCCATGGCCGCCTGCCGGCGCGCCAGCTCGTCGACGAGCTCCTCGACGCTCTCCGGGGGGTCGTCGCCGAAGGCGTCGCCGTGGCGCTCCATGAACTGCTCGAACTGCTCGGTGGTGTCCTCGCCGCGTGCGTGGGCCGCCAGCAGGGCGTTGAGGTCGGCGAGCATGTCCTTCATCTGCGCCATCGCGGCGGCCTGCTGGGCGCGCGCCCCCTCGGCGTCGCCCCCCTCCTCGGCCGCGCGCCGCGCCTCGCGCGCCGCGGCCAGCGCGTCCCGGAGCCCGGCGAACTGCGCGCCCATGACGTCGTCGCGCAGCTGCTCCCGGATCTGCCGGTAGAGCTGCTCGGCCACCGGGCTGCGCCACGCGTCGTCCTCGAGCTCGCGCACCGCCTCGGCCGTGTCGCGGGGGAGGTCGTCGAGGCGCTGCTCGCGCTCGCGCGCCGCGTCGTCGTCGGACATGGCGAGGGCCTCGCGCTCGGCGTCGAGGGCCTGCGCGAGCTGCTCGCGGGCGCGCTGCAGCGGGCCCGCGAGGTCACCGGAGCGGCGCAGCTCCTTCTGCCGCCGGGCGGCCCGGGCGGCGAGGTCGCGCAGCCCGCGGCGCCCGTCCTCGCCGCGCTCGAGCAGGTCGCGCAGCGCGTCGCGCACGCTGCGACCCTCCATGACCTCGCGCCCGAGGGCGTCGACGGCGGCGCGGACGTCGAGCGGGCCGGCCAGCGGGTCGGGCCCGCCGGCCCACGCGCCGTAGGAGAAGCGGGCCATCAGGGCCTCCCGGCAGTGGTGCGGCAGTGGTGCGGGGCGAGCGGGTCGACCGTGGTCAGCCGCCGTAGAGCGTGCGCGGGCCGCCGGGGGCGTCGACGACCTCCTTGCCGAGGCGCCGCAGCAGGTGCAGCCCCTCGAGGACGAGCTCCACGGCCGAGGCGGCCTGCGGCGCGCTGGGTTCCGCGCCGAAGCCGAACCGCTCCAGCACCTGCGAGAGGCCGGGCACGGCGCCGAGCGAGGCGAGGACGTCGGCCGCGGGCACGAGCTCGCCGGTCTCCACCGTCCCGCCGTCCGCGACGACGGAGGTGAAGCCGGACAGGTCCAGCCCGCGCGTGCGGCGGCGGAAGACCTCGGCGACGGCCGTGCGCCGCAGGTGCTCCAGGACGTCGTGCTCGCGCCCCTCCTCGCCGGACTCGAACTCGACCTTGCCGCGCAGCGTCGTGACGACGGAGGCGGTGTCCCCGACGCGGGCGACGGCGGGCTGCTCGCCGACCAGCGCCGAGCGCCGGAGCGCGGCGGCCGCCGTCGTCTCGGCCGCGGCCACGGCGAAGCGTGCGGAGACGCCGGAGCGCTGGTCGACGGACGGCGACTCGCGGACGGCGCGGGTGAAGCGGACCAGGACCTCCACGAGGACGTCGGGCAGCTCGGCCGACAGCGACGCCTCCTGCCGCACGAGCGCCACCTCGGCGTCGACGTCGACGGGGTAGTGGGTGCGGACCTCGGCGCCGAAGCGGTCCTTGAGCGGGGTGATGATCCGTCCGCGGTTGGTGTAGTCCTCGGGGTTCGCGGTCGCGACGACGAGCAGGTCCAGCGGCAGCCTCAGGGTGTAGCCGCGGACCTGGATGTCCCTCTCCTCCAGCACGTTCAGCAGGGAGACCTGGATCCGCTCGGCGAGGTCGGGCAGCTCGTTGAGGACGAAGATGCCGCGGTGGGCGCGCGGCACGAGCCCGAAGTGGATGGTCTCGGGGTCCCCGAGGCTGCGGCCCTGGGCCACCTTGACCGGGTCCACGTCACCGACGAGGTCGCCGACGCTCGTGTCCGGCGTCGCGAGCTTCTCGGTGTACCGGGACGAGCGGTGCAGCCAGCCCACGGCCAGGTCGTCGCCGTCGGCGGCCGCCCTCGCCCGGGCCCCGGCGGACACGGGGGCGTAGGGGTGGTCGTGCAGCTCGCTGCCGGCGACGACGGGCGTCCACTCGTCGAGCAGGCCGACGAGGGTGCGCGCCAGACGGGTCTTGCCCTGCCCGCGCTCGCCGAGGAGCACGAGGTCGTGGCCGGCGAGCAGGGCCCGCTCCACCTCGGGCAGGACCGTGTCGTCGTAGCCGACGACGCCGGGGAACCGCTCCCCGGCGGTGCGGCCGGCGCGCATGGCGGCGAGGAGGTTCTCGCGCATCTCCTCGCGCACGCCGCGCAGCACGTGGCCGCTCGCGCGCAGGGCGCCGAGGGTGCGGGGCAGGTCGGCCGGGGGGACGGGGTCGAGCAGGAGCTCGGTGGCGTCGAGCGGGGCGGTCACGCCCGCGGGGGCGGAGGGGGTCGGCTCAGCCGGAGGGGTCACGTCATCACGCTACGTCCGCCTCTCGCCGGCCTGCGCGCCGGCACGGGCGGCCTCCGCCGCCGGGTCGACCTCACGCGACCGGGGGGAGGGGGCGGACGCGGCGCGAGGAGAAGCGGTGCGAGCACCGCCACCCCAGCCGGCCGTACAGGCGTCGTGCGACGTCGTTGTCGGCGTACATGCCGAGCGTGACGACGGGGTGCTCCGCCAGCAACCGCCGGGTGACGGCGGCCGTGACGGCGGCGCCGAGGCCGCGGCCGCGCAGCCCCGGGTGCGTGGCGACGGCGGCGAGGTGCGGCGCGGGCCCGCCGTCGTCGCTCGTGCTCGCGATGCACGCGACGACGTCGTCCCCGCGGCGGACACCGGCCCACAGGCGGGCGTGGGGGTCGCCGGGCCGGACCGACGAGCGCGGGTTCGCGGCGGCGAGCAGATCGCGGACGCGGGCGGCGTCGGGGCCGGGCGCCCGGCCGGTCCCCACGTCGAGCGCGACGACGTCGTCCTCGCCCGCGAGGTGCTGCGGCGGCGCGGCGTCCGTCCAGAACCAGTCCCAGTCGTCGCCGCCGACGAGCCGGGCGGCCGTCTCGGGCGCGCGCTCGGCGAGGACCTCGACCGTCCCGCGGACGAGCGTGACGACCTCCGGGGCCGCCTCGTCGAGCACCTCGGCGACGAGCGCCGCGGCCTCGCCCGGGTCGCCCACCGCGACGAGCGACCGGCCGCGCCGCCGGTCCGCGAGGACCGCGGTGGCCCGCCCGCGCCGCCACGTGCGGTGCACCGCGGACGGGGCCAGCTGCCAGCGCAGGAACAGGTCCTCGGGCTCGTGCCGCCCCTCGCCGCCGTGCACGCCCGGATGCTCGCACCCGGTCGCCGCCCGCCCCCTCCGGGGCGAGCGGGAGCGCCGCTGCTCGACCCGGCCCCGGGTCGCCACGGGACGCCCGTCGGGGCCCCCGGGACCGGCCTCGACGCGCGTGGTCCCGGTGGCCGGGGCCCGCAGGACCCGAGCCCTCGCCCGGCGGTCACGCCCCCGGGCGGCGCCTAGCCTGGAGCGGTGAGCGGGCCCGACCTCTTCAGCGACGACGCGGAGGAGCCCGGCCCGGGCCCCGGCCGGCGACCCGCGTCCGGCGGCGCGCGCCCCCCGCTGGCGGTCCGGATGCGCCCGCGGACCCTCGACGAGGTCGTCGGCCAGCAGCACCTGCTCCGTCCCGGCTCCCCGCTGCGGCGGCTCGTGGAGAGCCTCACGGACCCGGGGGGCAGCTCGGGTGCGGACCCGGGGGCGCGACGGGGACCCGGTGCCGCGCCGTCGGTCGCAGAGCCGGCGCGTCCCCGGCGCGTGACCCGCGCCGCACCGACCTCCGTCGTCCTGTGGGGCCCGCCGGGGACGGGGAAGACCACGCTGGCGCACGTCGTCTCGCGGGCGAGCGGCGGGGACTTCGAGGAGCTGTCGGCCATCACGGCCGGCGTGAAGGACGTCCGGCGGGTGATGGAGGTGGCCCGCGAGCGTCGCGACCTGCACCGGCGCCGGACCGTCCTCTTCCTCGACGAGATCCACCGGTTCACGAAGGCGCAGCAGGACGCGCTGCTGCCCGGCGTCGAGAACGGCGTCGTCGTGCTGGTCGCGGCGACGACGGAGAACCCGTCCTTCAGCGTCATCTCGCCGCTGCTGTCCCGGTCGCTGCTCCTGACGCTGCAGCCGCTGGGGCCCGCCGACGTGCGGGACCTCCTCGAGCGCGCCCTCGCCGACGAGCGCGGTCTCGGCGGTGAGGTCGCCGTCGCCGCCGACGCCCTGGAGCACCTCGTCCGCGTCGCCGAGGGCGACGCCCGGCGCGGCCTCACGGCGCTCGAGGCGGCGGCGGGCGCCGCGGCGGCCGACGCCTGGGAGGCGGGCCTGCCCGACGACCAGCCGGTGCCGCTGCGCCTGGAGCACGCCGAGCGCGCGCTCGAGGCCGCCGTGCTGCGCTACGACCGCGACGGCGACCAGCACTACGACGTCATCAGCGCCTTCATCAAGTCGATGCGCGGCAGCGACGTCGACGCGGCGCTGCACTACCTCGCCCGGATGCTGGAGGCGGGGGAGGACCCCCGCTTCATCGCCCGGCGCCTGGTCGTCGCGGCCAGCGAGGACGTCGGCATGGCCGACCCCTCGGCGCTGCAGACGGCTGTCGCGGCGGCCCAGGCCGTGCAGCTGCTCGGGATGCCGGAGGCGCGGATCACGCTGGCGCAGGCCGTCGTCCACCTGGCGACGGCGCCGAAGTCGAACGCCGCCTACCTCGGCGTCGACGCGGCGGTGGGCGACGTGCGCGCGGGGAGGGCGGGGGTCGTGCCCGCGCACCTGCGGGACGGCCACTACGCCGGGTCCGCGCGGCTCGGGCACGGCGTCGGGTACGTCTACGCCCACGACGCGCCGCACGGCGTCGCGCCCCAGCAGCACCTGCCGGACACCCTCGTCGGGCGCCGCTACTACGAGCCCACCGACCGGGGGGCGGAGCGGGAGATCGGCGCGCGGCTGGAGCGCCTGCGCGCGGTCCTCGAGGGGCGCGCCCGGCCCTGACCACCGGGCGTCGCGCCTCGCCGCAGCGCCCGGTCGGTGAGCGCCACGGCGCCCGCGTGCGGCACGGTGAGGCACAGGACGAGCACGAGCGCGGCCGGCACGACGTCGCCGCCCGCGACGAGGGCGAGCGCGACGAGGGTGGACAGCGCGAGCGCCGTCGGCAGCGCCGCGGCCCGGGCGAAGCGTGCTGCGGCGCAGCGGAGCTCCTCGCGCCGCAGGGGGCCGGTGGTGGCCCCGCCGCTCGCCCCGTCCCGGTGCCGCACGGCGTCGAGCGCGAGCAGCCGGGCCAGGTGGCGCAGGCTGTGCCACAGGCCGAAGTAGGCCGCGAAGGCCGGCAGCGGTGGCGCGAGCACGAAGAGCCCGGCGAGCAGGAGGGGCTCGACCGCACCGACCACGTCCCGGCGTCGGACGGCGACGGCCACGACGACGGCGACGGCGACGCCGACGGGCACGAGCACCGCCCGCGCACCGTCGACCACGGGGCCGTCGGCGCCGTCCGCCAGCACGGCGAGCAGTCGCCGGACGTCGCCGTCCGCGAGCGCGAGCGGGACGGCGACGGGCAGACCGCCGAGCGCGACGACGCGGGCCGCCGCGACGGCGCGGTCCCCTGCTCCTCGGTGCGCCGGCGCCCTCCCGGTCCGCCACCCGTGCACGACGTCGTCGGCGAGACCGAAGTGGGCGGCGGCGAGCACGAGCAGGACGGCGAGCACGGGCAGGGGAGCGGCGCGCAGCGCGAGCACCGCGGCCGCGACGAGCCCGAGGTAGGCCGTCCCGAGGAGCGCCCGGGCGCGAGCGGACCGCGGGGTCAGCTCGGGCTGGAGGAGGTCGACCGCCCCGTGCGGCAGCCCGACGACGACGGCCGCCACGAGCAGGAGCGGCCCCGCCGCCGCGGCCGGCCCGGGGACCAGCGCGGCGGCGGCGGGGACCACCGCGGCGACGAGCGCCGCGGCCGCGAGGGGGACGGCGACGACGACGGCGCGCAGCGCACCGCTCAGCGGCGGCAGCACCGGGGCGACGAGCGGTGGCCGCCCCGCCCGGGGACGCGCACGCCCCGTCGTCGTCGCCACGCGCTCAGCCCCGGCGCTGGCGTCGGGGGGTGCCCGTCGCCGCGTGCTCGCCCCGGGGACGGCCGTCCGAGGCGCCGCCGCCGGCGGCGGGGACGGGAGCCGGGTCCGCGGGCAGGCTCACGAGCTCGCCGGAGATCCACACCTCGGCGGGGTAGAGGTCGGGCAGCCGGGCCGCCTCGGTGCGGGCGTCCTCGGCCGTGCGCAGCTTGGCGATCTTGTGCACGAGCACGCCGAACCCGACCTTGGCCGTGATGTCCGCCGCGGAGAACAGCACCTGGACGGTCACCGCCCAACCCGCGCTGTCGTCCCCCGCCCACAGCGGCACGAGGTAGAGGAGCGGGTAGGCGCCGAAGACGCTGAAGAGCAGCACGACGGCGTTGCGCAGGCTCGTGCCCGCCTCGGCGCCGACCTCCGCGCGGGCCGCCCGGTAGGGCCGCCAGAGCAGGACGTACAGAACCACGAAGAAGACCGTCGAGACGATCCCCCAGACCACGAGCGGCGTCGTGGGGTCGCCGCCGCCCAGCGTGATCGCGCCGAAGTAGCCGGTGAGGATCATGAGGAAGGCGCTGCCCAGGGCCGCGAAGCGGGTCCAGGCGCTGGTGCGGCGCGCGAGCGTGCAGATGGCGAACAGCTCCGCCGCGAGCAGCGGGACGGTCACCGACCAGTCCATGTAGCGCAGCGGCGTGACGGCGAGGCCCGGGTCGGGCACGAAGCTGGTGCCGTCGTCCGTGGCCGTGAAGCCGCGCAGCCACTGGACCACGAGCAGCGCGTAGGCGAGGAAGGCGACGCCGCAGATGAGCGCCGACGCGAGGCTCGCCGGGCGGTAGCGCTTGGAGATCTCCGACCGGGTGGCGAGCGCGTACACGGCGCCGGCGAACAGGGCGAACATCGCGACCGCGAAGCTGTAGAGCACGAGCTGGTACTGCCAGGCGGCGAAGGTCGTGGTGCCGGTGAAGACGGCACCGCTCAGGACGTGCGGTGTAGGGGTCATGGGCTCCTCCGGAGGGGCGGTCGTCGGCTGCCCGGGACGGTCCTCCCCCGGACGGGTGACACCGTGGCCCCGTCGTTGCCGTCATGCAACATTTGCGGCGACGCACCGTCGTGGCGGGCGGACCGACGGCGCGGGTCTGAGACCCTGCGTCGGGCCGGAGGAAGGGGTGCCCATGGACGCTCGGGCCGACGGGCGCGGCGGGGAGCCGGGCTGGGAGGAGCTGTCACGGGTGGTCGTGGACGTGGTCCGGACGGCGGTGGCGGGGTCGCAGGACGCCCTCACGCCCGTGCAGCTGCGCTGCCTCGAGGTCCTCGCGGACGGGGCGGGACGCCGGGTCGGGGACCTGGCCGACGAGCTCGGCGTCGTCGCCTCCAGCGCCAGCCGCCTCGTCGACCGGCTCGTCGCGCTGGGGCTCGTCGGCCGTCGCCAGGCGACGGCGAGCCGGCGCGAGGTGGACGTCCGGCTGACGCCCGCGGGCCGGCGGGCCCTCGCGCGCACGGCTTCCGCCGTCGAGGAGGCGCTGGCCGCGGCGACGGCGCCGATGACCTCGGAGGACCAGGACGCCCTGCGGCGCGGGCTCGCCGCGCTCGCGCAGGCGACGGACGAGGCGGCGCGGCCGGCGTCGGCCGGCCGGCCGGGGCCGGAGGTCGACCGGTGACCGGCGGGACGGCAGGCGAGGACGTCGCGGCCGACGTCGACGCCGTCGTCGGGGACCTGCTGCGACGGGCGCTCGACGTGGCCGCCTGGACCGTGCCGGCCCTCGTGGTGGACGTGCTCGGTCCCGCGCTCGACGCGCGGGGGCTGCGGCTGCTGCTCGTGGACCACGAGCTCGTGGAGCTGCACGAGGTCGCCGCCTGGCCCTCCGGGCCGCAGGGCCGCTCGCGCCCGGTCGACGGCGACCGGGAGGTGGAGCCGGCGGGGTGGGCCTTCCGGCGCCGCGCCGTCGTCCGGGACGCGCGGGGATGCCTGCACCAGCCGGTGCACGTGCGTGGGCACCGGCTCGGGGTCCTCGTGGCGGAGGGGCCGGGGGAGGGGGCGGAAGGGCTGCTCGCCGCGGCGGCGCCGGCCGTGGCGCTGCTGCTGCGCCAGGCGGCCGGGTCCAGCGACCTCGTCGAGGTGCGGCGGCGCTCGCACGCCTTCAGCATCGCCGCGGAGCTGCAGTGGGACGTCCTGCCGCCACCGGGCCACCGCGGTCCGGGCGTCGAGCTCGCGGGGCTGGTCGAGCCGGCCTACCTCGCGACGAGCGACCTGTTCGACTGGGCGGTCGACGACGACGTCGCCTGGCTGGCGCTGCTGGAGGCCTCGGGGGAGGGGCTCGCCGCGGCGCGGGCCGCGGACCTCGCGCTCGGCGCGCTGCGCCACGGCCGGCGGTCCGGGTCGAGCCTCGCCGACCAGGTCGCGACGGCCGACGACGTCCTCGCGCGCGAGCACCGGGGCGGCGCCACCGTCGACGCGGCGCTCGTGCGCCTCGACCTCGCGGACGGGACCGCCGAGGTGCACGTGGCGGGCGACGCCGTCGTCCTGCACCGGCGCGAGGGCGACCTTGGCCCGCTGCACGTCGTGGCGGGGCCCCCGCTCGGCGCGGGGGAGGAGGACCGGGCCGGACGGGAGGTGGCGCTCACGCCCGGCGAGGAGCTGGTCCTCGTCTCCTCCGGGGTCCTGCGTGCGCTCTCGCCCCGGGGTGCGGCCTTCGGGCTCGCGGGGGTCCGCGCGGCGCTCGACCAAGCCGAGGAGGTGCTGGACGCCCCGCGGTCGGTGGCCCGGGCCGTGCGCGAGCACGCGGGGGGCCAGGTCGAGCGGGACGCGACGAGCCTCGTCGTGCGGTGGTCCGGCCCGCCCGCCGGCGCTCAGGCGGGACGGCGCCCGGGCGCGTAGGGGCAGCGGGCCGGGTCGGACGCCGACGCCCCGAGGACCAGGAGCGCCAGCGCGTCGACGGCGGCGTCGGCGTCCGCGACGGGAGAGGGGAACAGCAGCCGCAGCGAGGCGGTCGTGGACGCCGCGCACGGGGCGTCCCCGTGCGAGGCGCCGGCGCAGCAGACCTGCCCCGCCCACGGCGTGGAGGTCCGGCAACGGAGCACGAGCCCGTGGCGGTCGGCGCCCACGCAGCGCACCTCCTCGACGCGGGCCAGGTCGCGACCCGTCGACGGCGCGCCGGAGCCGGCGCCCCCGGGCGCGGGGTGCACGTGCCCCATCCCCTGCACCAGGCCGACGAGGCGGTCGCCGAGCTCGGCCTCCACCCGCGCGAGCACGTGGCCCTCGCGCAGGGTGACCGGGTCGGGCACCGCCCGCGCCAGGTCCTCGACCGGGACGTCGGTGCAGCCCTCCGGCCAGTGCAGCCGCGCCGCCGCGGGCTCCACGGCCGCCAGCACCGCGTCGGGCCAGTGCGCGTGCAGCTCGGCGAGGTCCCCCAGCGCGCACGTCGCGTCGAGCGCGGCGCCGACGTCCGCGTCCGCCAGCGGCGCGAGCCAGCCGTCGAGGACCAGCTGCGCCCGGGGGACCGTGAGGTCGGGCAGGGCCGCCTCCACGACGACCTCGAGCCGGACGGCGACGTCCGGCCCGCCCTCGGCCCCCAGCCGTGCGGCGCCGTCGGCGGTGAGCAGCACGACCACCTCGCCGGCGGCGGTGCGGGCGTGCACCACGCCCACCTGCTCGCCGGTCTCGGCGGAGGTCACGGTCGCGGTGCCGGTGCCGCAGAGGGCGGTGGCGGCGACGACCGCCGCGCCGGGGAGGTGGCTCATGCAGGTGAGGCTAGCCTAAGGTCTGGTGCTGCGGGAGTCCCCGGGCGGCGTGAGCGCGCCTCCCGGGAGCTCCCGACCAGCTCTTCCGCCGTCCCCCGGGACGGCGCGCCGCGGCCCCGGGCCGCAGCGCGACCGACCCGCCGGCAGCCCGACCACCCACCGGCAGCCCGACCCCAGACCCCAGGAGCCCGCGTGTCGTCCTCGACGTCGACCTCCCGCGCCCGCAAGCAGGTGCGCCTCTCGCGCCGCCTCGGCCTCGCCCTCACGCCGAAGGCCGTCAAGCACTTCGAGAACCGGCCCTACCCGCCCGGCGAGCACGGCCGGGGCCGCCGCCGCACCGAGAGCGACTACGCGCTCCGGCTGCGCGAGAAGCAGCTCCTGCGCGCCCAGTACGGCGTCCGCGAGGCGCAGCTGCGCCGCGCCGTCGACGAGGCCAAGCGCCACCCCGAGCGCACCGGCGACGTCCTCGTGCAGCTGCTGGAGAGCCGCCTCGACGCCGTCGTCCTGCGCGCCGGCCTCGCCCGGACGACGCGGCAGGCCCGGCAGGCCGTGGTCCACCAGCACGTCCTCGTGGACGGCGAGCGTGTCGACCGCCCGTCCTACCGGGTGCGCCCCGGCCAGGTCGTCGAGGTCGCGGCGAGGAGTAAGCGGCTCGACCCCTTCCTCGTCGCCGCCGCCGGCGGCCACGCCGACGTGCTCCCCGCCGTCCCGCCGTACCTGCGTGCCGACGTCGCCGAGCTGCGCGTCGCCGTCCTTCGCGCCCCGGCGCGCGAGGAGGTCCCCGTCACCTGCGACGTCGCCAAGGTCGTCGAGTACTACTCGCGCTGACGGGCGGCCGGGGCGGCGCCGACGCGGGTCGTCGTCCGGGGCCGGTCGACGGTGCGACGACGTCCGTCGGGGGGCGCCCGCGCGGGGTCACCGCGCCGGTGCCCCGCCCCCGGTCCGGGCACTGGCGACGGCGCGCCGTGGTCGCCCACCGCTCGGGTCGGGGCGCCTGCCTGACGTGCCCTTCCCGGGGCCGTGCCACCGGCGGTGTGTGCGTCACCTGCTCCGCAGCCGGACGAGTCGGGTCGCCACCCTGGTGACCAGGTGCGCCCCGGTCCCCGGACGGCGCCCGTCCACCGGTGCGTGCGGTGACGCCCGGGGGGTCCGGGTGCGCGCGGTAGGGTCGCCGCGCGCCTCGGCAGCGGGGCGGGAAGCGCCGTGCCCGCGCACCGCCGCCGGTCGGCCCGCGACGTCCGCAGGACGGCGGCCGCCGCGCCGGGGTCGCGGACCGACCCGGAAGGACCGGTATGACCGGAGGAGACGTCGCGGGGATCATCGCCGCGATCGCGTTCGTGCTGCTCGTGGGGCTGCTCGCCGTCCCCCTGCTGAAGCTGGGCAAGGTGCTGGACGAGACGCGGGACGCCGTGCGGCGGCTGTCGGACGACACGCGACCGCTCATCACGGAGACCACCACCGCGGTCACCCAGGTCAACGAGCAGATGCAGAACGTCGACACCATCACGACGGGCGCGGCGCAGGTCGCCACGAACGTCTCGGCGCTCACGGCCCTGTTCGCGGCGACGCTGGGCTCGCCGGTCGTCAAGGTCGCGGCCTTCACCTACGGCGTGCGCAACGCCGTCGCCGGCCGCCGGAAGAAGGACTGAGCCGTGGGCCGGCTCGTCTGGATCGGCCTCGGGGCGGTGGCGGGCGTCGTGGCCGTGCGCCGCGCCGCGAGCGTGGCGCGCTCGTACACCCCCGCCGGGCTGCAGGGGCGTGCCTCCGGCTGGGCCGACGGCGCCCGTGCCTTCGCCGCCGAGGTGCGCGCCGGCGCCGCCGAGCGGGAGGCCGACCTGCGCGTCGCCCTCGGCGTGGACGCCGGCGCGATGAGCGAGACCGAGGCGCGCGACCTCGTCGAGCGTCCCTACAGCCCGCGCGGCTGAGGCCGGCGGGTCCCCGAGCCGACGGGGACCGCAGGCCCGCCGCCCCGCCCGGCCGTGTCGTCCGCGACGCGCCGGCCCCCACCTGGAAGGCCCCGCATGGAGACCGCGGAGATCCGCCGACGCTGGCTCAGCTTCTTCGAGGGCAAGGACCACACCGTGGTGCCGAGCGCCTCGCTCGTCTCGCCCGACCCCACGCTGCTGTTCACCGTGGCGGGCATGGTGCCGTTCATCCCGTACCTGACGGGCCGGGAGCCGGCGCCGTACGACCGCGCGACGAGCGTGCAGAAGTGCGTGCGCACCCTCGACATCGAGGAGGTCGGCAAGACCACGCGGCACGGCACCTTCTTCCAGATGAACGGCAACTTCTCCTTCGGTGACTACTTCAAGGAGAAGGCCATCCCGTGGGCGTGGGAGCTCGTCACCACGCCGGCCGACCAGGGCGGGTACGGGTTCCGCGAGGAGGACCTGTGGGTCACCGTCTACGAGGAGGACGACGAGGCCCACCGGATCTGGACCAAGGACGTCGGCGTCTCGCCCGACCGCGTCCAGCGCCTCGGCATGGGCCCCAACTACTGGTCCACCGGGGGGCCCGGCCCGTGCGGGCCCTGCAGCGAGATCTTCGTGGACGCCGGCGCCCGCCACGGCCGGGACGGCGGTCCGGCGGTCGACGAGGACCGCTACATCGAGATCTGGAACCTCGTGTTCATGGAGTTCGAGCGGGGGGAGGGCGGGGACAAGTCCGGCTTCCCGATCCTCGGCGAGCTGCCGCGCAAGAACATCGACACGGGCATGGGCCTGGAGCGGGTGGCGTACCTGCTGCAGGGCAAGGACAACATGTACGAGATCGACGAGGTCTTCCCCGTCATCGAGGCCGCGGCGGCGATGGCGGGCACCCGTTACGGCGCCGACCACGAGGCCGACGTGCGGCTGCGGGTGGTGGCCGACCACGTCCGCTCCGGCCTCATGCTCGTCGGCGACGGCGTCCGGCCGGGCAACGAGGGCCGCGGCTACGTGCTGCGCCGGCTGCTGCGCCGCGCGGTGCGGGCGATGCGCCTGCTCGGCGTCGACGCGCCGTCGCTGGCCGACCTCACGGCCGTCTCGAGCGAGCGGATGGCGCGGTCCTACCCGGAGCTGGCGGCGGACGCCACGCGCATCGGCGAGGTCGTCGCGGCCGAGGACGAGGCGTTCCGGCGCACCCTCGTGTCCGGCACCACGATCCTCGACACGGCGGTCCGGGAGACGAAGGAGTCCGGCGGCACGCAGGTGCCGGCGACCCGCGCCTTCCAGCTGCACGACACCTACGGCTTCCCCATCGACCTCACGCTCGAGATGGCCTCCGAGCAGGGCGTGTCCGTCGACGAGCAGGGCTTCCGCGAGCTCATGACCGAGCAGCGCGAGCGCGCCCGCGCCGACGCGCGCTCGAAGCGGACGGGTGCGGCGGCGACCGGCGCCTACCGCGACGTCCTCGAGGCGGACGGGCCGACGGACTGGCAGGCGTACACGACCCTGACGACCTCGTCGCGGGTGCTCGCCGTGGTCTCCGGGGTGGACCCGGTGACGAGCGCGGAGACGGGTCGCGTCGTCGAGGTCGTCCTCGACCGCACGCCCTTCTACGCCGAGTCCGGCGGGCAGAGCGCCGACGCCGGGACGCTCGTGTGGGACGGCGGGTCCGCGGAGGTGCTCGACGTCCAGCGCCCGGTCAAGGGGCTCGTCGTGCACCAGGTGCGCGTGCTCGACGGCGAGCTCGCCCAGGGCACGCACGTCGAGGCGTCGGTCGACCCGCAGTGGCGCGTCGACGCCTGCCAGGCGCACTCCGGCACGCACGTCGTCCACGCGGCGCTGCGGCAGGTGCTCGGCCCGTCGGCGCAGCAGTCGGGCTCCTACAACCGGCCGGGGTACCTGCGGCTGGACTTCGGCTGGAAGGGCGGGCTCTCGGCGCAGCAGCGCCGGGACGTCGAGGACGTCGCTAACCTGGCCGTGCGCGACGACCTGCCCGTCAGCGCGCAGTGGATGAGCCTGCCGGAGGCGCGCGAGTGGGGCGCGCTCGCCCTCTTCGGGGAGACCTACGGCGACGACGTCCGCGTCGTCGAGATCGGCGGTCCGTGGTCGCGCGAGCTGTGCGGCGGCACGCACGTGCAGCGCAGCAGCCAGATCGGCCCGCTCGTCGTCACGGGGGAGTCCTCCGTCGGGGCGGGCAACCGCCGCGTGGAGGCCGTCGTCGGCGTCGAGGGCTTCCGCTACCTGGCCCGCGAGCGTGACCTCGTCGCCCAGCTCACCGAGCTGCTGGGCGCGCCGGAGAGCGACCTCGTGGGGCGGGTCGGCGACATGGTCGGGCGCCTGCGCGACGCCGACCGCGAGCTGGCGCGCTCGCGCACCGACCGGGTGCTCGCCGCGGCCGGGCGCCTCGCGTCCGCGCCCACCGACGTCTTCGGCGTCGCCTACGCCGGTCACGACGCCGGCGAGGTGGCCTCGGCCGACGACCTGCGGGCGCTGGCGCTCGACGTCCGCGGCCGTCTCGGGGCCGACCGGCCCTCCGTCGTCGCCGTCGGCGGCGTCGCCAAGGGGCGACCGCTCGTCGTCGTGGCGACCAACGAGCGCGCCCGCGAGTGGGGCGTGAGGGCCGGGGCGCTGGTGCGGACGGCGGCCGGCGTCCTCGGCGGCGGGGGCGGGGGCAAGGACGACCTCGCCCAGGGCGGCGGCTCCGACGCCGGTCGGCTCGGCGAGGCCCTCACGGCGCTCGAGCACCAGGTCGGCGCCGCGGTGACGGCCTGAGCCCGGCGGCCGTCGTGGCGCGCACGGGCCGGTCCCGGCCGAAGCGGAAGGCGGTGCCCTCGGGGGAGCCCGCCGCCGCACCGGCCGCCCCTGTCGAGGACGCCCCTGCGGGCGCCGCCCGCGCGGGCTCCCGGCTGGACGGCGCAGGACCCGTCGGCGACGGGGAGGTGCCGGCGCGCGGGCCGTTCCGCCGCGGCGTCCGCCTCGGGGTCGACGTGGGGAGCGTCCGCGTCGGCCTCGCGGCGTGCGACCCCGACGGCCTCCTGGCCACCGCCGTCGCGACGCTGCGCCGCGACGACCCGCCGCGGCCGCCGGGACGGCGGCGCCGGCGGTTCGAGGAGGGCCGCGACGCCGACGCGGTCCCGGCCGACGTGGCCCGCGTCGCGGACGAGGTCGTGACCCGTGGCGCCGTGGAGGTCGTCGTCGGGCTGCCGCGCTCGCTGTCCGGCCAGGAGGGGCGTGCGGCCGGACTCGCGCGCGCCTACGCCGACCGGCTGGCCGCGGCCGTGGCGCCCGTGCCGGTGCGCCTGGTCGACGAGCGCCTCAGCACCGCGGGGGCGCACCGCAGCCTCTCCGAGGGGGGCACCAGCAGCCGCCGGCACCGCTCCGTGGTGGACCAGGTGGCCGCGGCGTGGATACTGCAGACCGCCCTCGACCTCGAGCGGAGCTCGGGCCGGCCGGTCGGACCGCAGGTGCGGGTGACCTCGGTCGACCCGCCCGGGGGAGGCGGCACGGTGCACGGCGGGCCCGCGGGTGCCGGGCAGGGGCAGGGCACCGGGCAGGACCAGCACGACCAGCGGGAGCACGACGAGCAGCACGACGACGAGGTCGGTGGGCGCACGGGGGCGCCGCGCACCGGCGAGGACGCCGAGCGGCGGGCGCAGGGCCCGTCCGCCGAGGAGGACGCCAGCGTGAGCACCGGACCGACCGCCCTCGGCCCCCGGCCGTCCGGGGGGCCGCGGCCAACACCCCGCCCCGGACCCCGGGGCGACGCCCCGGGGACTCCCCGTCGGGCCGTCCGGCCCGGGGACGACGGAGGTGGGCGGTGAGCCGCCGCCGTCCCGCCGAGGGCGGCGACGTCCCGCTGGTGGGGGCCGTCGCCGACCCGACCGCGCCGCCGCCGGACGCGGCGACGCCCCGCCGGCCGCGGCGCCGCCGCCGCGCCGTCGCGGCGGTCGTCCTCGTGCTGGCGCTCGTGCTCGTCGCCGCCGCCGGCGTCGTCGGCTGGGGGTTCGTGCGGCCCCTGCTCGACCGCGACCCGGGGCCCGCGGACTACGCCGGCCCGGGGACGGGCGAGGTGCAGGTCCAGGTCGAGGAGGGCGACACGGGGGCGGCCATCGGGCAGACCCTCGTGGAGGCCGGCGTCGTCGGCTCCGTCGAGGCCTTCACCGGTGCCGCGGCCGCCGACCCCGAGTCCGACTCGATCCAGCCCGGCACCTACGCCCTGCGCGAGCGGATGAGCGCCGCGGGCGCCCTCGACCTCCTGCTCTCGCCCGCGGCGAAGGTGGACCTGCAGGTCCAGCTCATCGAGGGCCTACGCGCCGTCGACGCCCTGGCCCAGATCTCCGAGGCGACGGGCATCCCCGTCGAGGAGCTGCAGGCGGCCGCCACGGACCCGTCGGTGCCGCTGCCCGCCGAGGCCCAGGGGAACCTCGAGGGGTACCTCTTCCCGGCCACCTACACCTTCGAGCCCGACGTCACCGCCGTCGAGGTCATCTCCACCCTGGTGAGCCGGGCCGAGCAGGGACTCGTCGAGGGAGGTGTCCCGCAGGAGCAGTGGCACCGGACGATGACGGTGGCGAGCCTCGTCGAGGCGGAGGCGTCCCGCGAGGAGGACCGCCCGAAGGTGGCGCGCGTCATCGAGAACCGGGTCGCCGCGGGCATGGCGCTGCAGTTCGACACGACCGTCGACTACGCGACCGGCAAGCGGGGCGTGACGACGACCGACGAGGACCGGGCCACCGACTCGCCGTACAACACCTACGTCTACCCGGGCCTGCCGCCGGGGCCGATCAACTCGCCCGGGGACAGCGCCATCGCCGCGGCGGTGGCCCCGGCGGACGGCCCGTGGCTGTACTTCGTCGCCGTCGACCCGGACACGGGCGAGACGCGGTTCGCGACGACCTTCGAGGAGCACCAGGCGAACGTCCGCCTCTTCCAGCAGTGGCTGCGCGACAACCCGCAGGGCTGAGCGCGGACGCCGCGCCGGACGGGGGCCCGCTGCACGGCCGGCGGGCCGCCGTGCTGGGCTCCCCGGTCGCCCACTCCCTGTCCCCGGCGATGCACCGGGCCGCGCACGCGGCCCTCGGCCTGCAGGGCTGGACGTACGAGGCCGTGGAGGTGGACGAGGCGGGACTCCCTGCGTTCCTCGAGGGCTGCGGCGCCGCCTGGGCCGGCCTGTCGCTGACGATGCCCCTGAAGCGGGCCGTCCTCCCGCTGCTGGCGCACCGGGACGACGTGGCCGCGGCCACGGGCGCCGTGAACACCGTCACGTGGGTCCGCCACGCCACCCACGACGTCGGCCGGGCGGGCCGCGAACCCGTCGGGGCCAACACCGACGTCGAGGGCGTCGTGCGTGCCCTCGGCCCGGTGCTGACCCCGGCACCCGCGGGCGGGCGCCGGGGAGTGGTCCTCGGCGGCGGGGCGACCGCGGTCTCCTCGGTGGTCGCGCTGGGACGCCTCGGGTGCCCGCAGGTGGTCGCCCACGTCCGGGAGCCCGCCCGCGCGGGCGCGCTGGTCGCCGCGGGGCAGCGCTCCGGCGTCGAGGTCGAGCTCGCGCCGTGGGCGGAGGCCGCCGCGGGCCTGGTGGCGGCCGACGTCGTCGTCTCGACGGCCCCCGCCGGGGCGGCCGACGACGTCGCCCGGTCGCTGGCCCGCGCGACGGCGACGGGCGCCGCGCTGCTCGACGTCGTCTACGACCCCTGGCCCACCGCGCTGGCCCGGGCCTGGGCCGGGCGGGGGCCGGTCGTCGACGGCGTCGAGATGCTGGTCCACCAGGCGGTCGCGCAGGTGGCCCTCATGACCGGGCACAGGCCGGCCGCGGACGTCCTGCGGCACGCGGCGGCGCGCGAGCGCCGACACCGCGCGACCTCCGGCGGCTGATCCCCGCCCGAGGCCCCGGCCGTTCGTCCGTCCGGGTCAAGCCGGGCGGCCGACCTGCCGATGGGAGGGCGCGGGCCGCGCGAGCCTGCCGCCCGTCCGGGGCGGCGGTGCGGCTGCGTCGAGCCGGGGGCGAGACGGTGAGGAGCCGGGCGTGAGGAGCAGCAGGACCAGGGCCCGCCTGGGCGACATCCTCGTCGCCGACGGCGTCGTCACGGCCGAGCAGCTGGACGACGCCCTGGCCGCGCAGCAGAGCACGCAGCAGCGCCTGGGGCAGGCGCTCGTCAGCACCGGTGCCCTGACGGAGGCCCAGCTCGTCGCCACCCTCGCGGCCCAGGTGGGGCTGGAGTTCGTCGACCTCGGCGAGCACCCGGTGGACCCCTCCGCCGTCGCGCGCGTCCCGGCGGCCCTGTGCCGGCGGAGCTCGCTGCTGCCGCTGCGCGTGGACGAGCAGCGCCGTCTCGTCGTCGCGATGGCCGACCCGGGCGACGTCGTCGCGGTGGACGACATCCGCAGCATCACCGGCCTGGAGGTCGTGCCCGTCGTCGCCACCCGCGACGACGTCCGCGCGGCCGTGGAGCGGTACTGCCGGGCCGACGCCGACCTCGACGACCTCACGACCGCCATCTCGGCGGACGCCGACCCGCAGGAGGACCTGTCCGCGCACGCGGCGGCGGTGGAGGACGCCCCGATCGTCCGCTACGTCAACCTGCTCGTCGACCAGGCCATCACCGACCGCGCGTCCGACATCCACATCGAGCCGGGCGAGCACGAGCTGCGCGTCCGCTTCCGCATCGACGGGGTGCTGCACGAGGTGATGCGCTCGCCCCGCTCGGTGCAGTCCGGCGTCATCTCGCGCCTGAAGATCATGGCGGACATCGACATCGCCGAGCGCCGCCGCCCGCAGGACGGGCGGCTGTCCGTCAACCACCACGGCCGCAAGATCGACCTGCGGGTGGCGACCCTGCCCACGGTGTGGGGCGAGAAGGTCGTCATGCGGATCCTCGACAACTCCACCGCGAGCCTGGACCTGGCGGACCTCGGCTTCAGCGCCGACAACCACGCGCGGTTCGCGACGAGCTACCGGAAGCCCTACGGGATGCTCCTCGTCACGGGGCCGACGGGGTCGGGCAAGTCGACGACGCTCTACGCGACGCTCAACATCGTCAGCAAGCCCGAGATCAACGTCATCACGGTCGAGGACCCCGTCGAGTACCGGCTGCCCGGCATCAACCAGGTGCAGGTCAACGCCAAGGCCGGGCTCACCTTCGCCGGCGCCCTGCGCTCCATCCTGCGGTCGGACCCCGACGTCGTCCTGCTCGGCGAGATCCGCGACAAGGAGACGGCGACGATCGCCGTCGAGGCCGCGCTCACGGGCCACCTCGTGCTGTCGACGCTGCACACCAACGACGCGCCGTCCGCCATCACCCGCCTGACGGAGATGGGGATCGAGCCGTTCCTCGTCGGGTCGGCGCTCGACTGCGTCCTGGCCCAGCGCCTCGCCCGGCGGCTGTGCCCGAGGTGCAAGGAGCCCTACGAGCCGGACGAGGCGAGCCTCGCGACGGTCGGCTTCCCGCACGTGCCGGGGGAGCCGCTGCCGGTGCTGCACCGCGCCGTGGGTTGCTCGGCGTGCGCGCGGACCGGCTACAAGGGCCGGCTGGCGCTCCACGAGGTGATGACGGTGACCGAGGGCGTCGAGCGCCTCGCCGTCTCGCACGCGTCGTCCTCGGACATCGCCCGTCTCGCGGCCTCGGAGGGCATGGGCAGCCTGCGCGACGACGGCTGGGCCAAGGTCCGCGCGGGCCTGACGTCGGTGGAGGAGATCCTCCGGGTCGTGGCGTAGTCGGGCGGTGCCCCGATGGCGCGGGCCTCGTCCGCACCGGTGACGTCGAGCGGGGAGGGTCAAGGGCGGTCGTGGCCGTACCGATGGAGCGCCCATGGAGCTGCAGCCGCTCGGCCTCGCGAGCCCGGTGCTCGTGCCGACCACCGCCACCGCGCAGGCGCACGGGCACGACCCTCGTGACGTCGTCGACCCGCCCGTCGAGCTCCTCGTGCCGCAGCCGCGCAGCGGGGGGTCGGAGGAGGAGCGCGAGGTCGACGTCGTCGGTGCGCTGACGGCGATGATGGCCGCGGGCGCCTCGGACCTGCACCTGACGGTCGGCGTGCCGCCGACGGTCCGGGTCCGTGGAGAGCTGGAGGCGCTGGCCGGGTTCCCCGCGTGCACGCCCGACGCGCTGCAGGCCGGCCTGTTCGGGATGCTCGCGCAGAAGCAGCGGGAACGCTTCGAGGAGCGGCTCGAGCTCGACCTCGCGCACGCCGTCCCGGGGGTCGGCCGGTTCCGCGTGAACCTCTACCAGCAGCGCGGCAGCGTGGGCGCGGCGTTCCGCGCCATCCCCACGGAGCTGCGGGCGCTGGAGGACCTCGGCGTCCCGCCGGCCGTGGCGACGTTCGCGCACCTGCCGCGCGGCCTCGTGCTCGTCACCGGGCCCACGGGCTCGGGGAAGTCGACGACGCTCGCGTCGATCATCGACCTCGCCAACCGCACGCGGCGCGACCACATCATGACCGTCGAGGACCCCATCGAGTTCCTCCACGCGCACAAGAGCTGCGTCGTCAACCAGCGCGAGGTGGGGGAGGACACGCACTCCTTCGGCGACGCCCTCAAGCACGCGCTGCGGCAGGACCCGGACATCATCCTCGTCGGCGAGCTGCGGGACCTCGAGACCATCTCGATCGCGCTGACCGCCGCGGAGACCGGCCACCTCGTCTTCGCCACGCTGCACACGCAGGACGCCGCGCAGACGATCGACCGGGTCATCGACGTGTTCCCCGCCGACCAGCAGGAGCAGATCCGCGTGATGCTCGCGGGCGCGCTGCAGGGCGTCGTCTGCCAGACGTTGTGCAAGCGCGCGGACGGCCGCGGCCGTGCCGTCGCCACCGAGGTGATGATGGCGACCCCCGCGGTGCGGAACCTCATCCGGGAGGGCAAGACCCACCAGGTGTACTCGGCGATGCAGGCGGGCGGCCAGCACGGGATGCACACCCTGGACCAGCACCTGGCCGAGCTCGTGCGCGTCGGCGCCATCACCTACGAGCACGCCGTCGAGAAGAGCCACAGCCCCGCCGACGTCGCCCGCCTCTGCGGCCGGGCCTGAGCCGCACCACCTCCCGGGAGCGAAGACCATGGCGACCGCCACGAAGACCTACGAGTACAGCGTCCGCGACGCCTCGGGACAGCTCGTCACCGGCTCGCTCGACGCCGCCAGCGAGGCGGCGCTCGTGGCCCGCCTCAAGGGGATGGGTTACGCGCCGGTCTCCCTGCAGGAGAAGGGAGGTGGCACCGGGCTCAACCGGGAGATCACCCTGCCCGGCGGCGACCGCGTGACGATGAAGGACCTCGCCGTCATGTCGCGGCAGTTCGCCACGATGGTGGGCGCGGGGCTCTCCCTGATCCGGTCGCTCGCGATCCTCGCCGAGCAGAGCGAGTCCAAGGGGCTCAAGAAGGCGCTCGCGGACGTCAGGTCCCGCGTCGAGACCGGCGCCTCGCTCTCGGACGGGCTCGCGGCGCACCCACGCGTCTTCCCGCCGCTCATGACGAACATGGTCCGCGCCGGCGAGGTGGGGGGCTTCCTCGACACCGTGCTGCTGCAGGTGGCCGAGTCCTTCGAGGCGGAGACGAAGCTGCGGGCGAAGATCAAGTCCGCGATGACCTACCCGGTCGTCGTCTTCGTCATGGCGATCCTCGCCGTCATCGGGATGCTCCTGTTCATCGTCCCGATCTTCACGGGGATGTTCGCCGAGCTCGGCGCCGAGCTGCCGGCGCCGACCAGGCTGCTGGTCGGGCTCAGCGCGCTGCTGCGGACGACGGCACCCGGCCTGGTCGTGCTGGGCGTCGTCGGCGCGGTGGTGTGGAGGCGCTACAAGCTGCACCCGAAGGTCCGCGACGTCGTCGACCCGTTGAAGCTCAGGCTCCCCGTCTTCGGCGCGCTGTTCCGCAAGGTCGCGATCAGCCGGTTCACGCGGAACCTCGGGACGATGGTCGCCTCGGGCGTTCCGATCCTGCAGAGCCTCGACATCGTCGGGCAGGCCGCCGGGAACGTCGTCATCGAGCGGGCGACGGACGACGTCGCCGAGTCCGTGCGGCAGGGTCGGTCGATCTCCGCCCCGCTGGCGCAGCACGACGTCTTCCCCTCGATGGTCGTGCAGATGCTCGCCGTGGGTGAGGACACGGGCGCCGTCGACACGATGCTGCACAAGGTCAGCGACTTCTACGACCAAGAGGTGGAGGCGACGACGGAGGCGCTCACGTCCCTCATCGAGCCGCTGATGATCGCCGTGCTGGGCTCCGTGGTCGGGGCCATGATCGTCGCCCTCTACATGCCGATCTTCACCATCTTCAACGCCATCGAGTGAGACGCCGGCACCCACCGGTGCCCGCGCCACCAGGACGCCCCGGGAGCTGCTGCGCGCAGCTCACGGGGCGTCCTGCGTCCGAGCGGGTGAGGGCCCGCCGCAGGAGGTTTGGCGGCTCAAGGCAGGTCGCGCGGGGCCGATGGAAGGGGTGCCACCGAGTCGCGAAGCGCACCAGGCGCGCGGGCCCACCGGGCGACTCACCACCCTGAGAAGGAGATCAGCCCATGCTGGCTCGCATCCGCAAGTCGGTCGAGGAGAAGGACGCCGGCTTCACGCTCGTCGAGCTCCTCGTCGTCATGATCATCATCGGCATCCTCGCCGCGATCGCCATCCCGGTCTTCCTCAACCAGCGCCAGAAGGCGAACGACACGTCGATCAAGTCCGACCTCAGGACCGTTGCCACGCAGGTCGAGACGGCCTTCGTCGACACCCAGGCCTACCCGACGCAGGCGGCGTACGCCAACTACAGCTCGGTCACCGGCATTGGGACTGCCCAGACCACGACCGGCAACACCATCCAGTACAAGTCCATCGCCAACGGCTTCTGCCTGCGGGGCTCCACCACCAACCCGAGCACGGCTAAGGGTCCGGACTACTTCTTCTACGACTCCACCACGGGTGGCCTGAAGACCGGTGCCGCGGCGGCGACCAGCGGGAGCTGCTGACCACGTACTGCGTGCTTGACCGAGCATCTGAAGACCTCGACGAGGCTGGAGCCCCCCATGCGCCCGACGCAGCGCCGCACCCTGGCTGCGGGCGAGGGGGGCTTCAGCCTCGTCGAGGTCGTCGTCGCGCTGGGGATCCTCGCGGTCGTGGCGACGGCGGCGCTGGGGTTCTTCTCGCGGTCGCTGGCGGCGGAGGTCGCCGTCCAGCACCGGGAGGCGGCCGTGGCCCTGGCCAACGCCGCCATGGAGCAGGTCCGGGTCGTGGACCCAGCCTGGGGCACCGCCACGACGAACGGCGCGGGGACGCAGCAGGCGCAAGGGCTCGCCGCCGGGCGCACCAAGGCCGCGGCGAAGGCGGCGTGGGACGCGAGCAGCGCCCCCGAGAAGGCCGTCACCGTCATGGCCTGGGACCCGACCGCGACCGGGTCCTCTACCCCCGTGGTCCCGATCACCTCCGGTCCGGCGCGCGTGTCGGACCAGGACTTCACCACCACCGTCCTCGTCGGCACCTGCGGTCGGCCGCGAACCTCCGCCGCCGGCGACTGCACCACCGCGGTCACGGCCAGCGGGGTCGTCCTGCTGCAGCGCGTCGTCGTGGAGGTCCGGTGGAAGCCCGTCGCCGGCACCTGCCCGGCCGCCGGCTGCGTGTACCGCACGAGCGCGCTGGTGGACCCGAACGCCGACGCCACCTGGCTGAAGCCGTCGTGACCGCGCACGGACGTCCTTCCCGGCGGCCGGCGGGCGAGGCCGGGATGACCCTCGCCGAGCTCGTCGTCGCCATGGGCATCTTCATGGTCGTCGTCGCGGTCTTCCTCTCCGGCGTCGTCGCCCTGACCCGCAGCACCGTGCGCAGCGGGAACGAGGCGGACGTCGCCACCGACCTGCGCCGGGTCTTCACGCAGGTCGACCGGACCGTGCGCTACGCCGACGCGGTGGACTACCCCGGGACGTCGGGGAGCGGCGCCTGGTACGCAGAGGTGCGGTCCAGCACCGTGCGGGGCACGCCGCCCGTCTGCACGCAGTGGCGCTGGACGCCCACGAGCTCCCGCCTCGACGTCCGGACGTGGCCCGCCGCCTCCGGCGTCGCGGCGGCGGGCGCGTGGCGCACGCTCGCCACGACGGTCGTCGGACCGACGACGACCGCGCCGTTCACGATGACGCCGGCGGGAGTGACGAGCAGCCGCGTGCGCCAAACCCTCGCCGTCGACCTGGTCGCAGCCAAGGGCACCGGGGCCCAGCGCGCTCAGGCCCGCACCAGCACGTCGTTCGTGGCGCGCAACAGCAGCCAGAGCTCGCCCGGCAACAGCGCGACGGCGGCCTCGGCCGGCACGGCCGTCCCCGTCAGCGCGAGCCCCGCCTGCGGCGACCCCGCCACCACGAGGACGTGAGGGACACCATGGGCCGAACGCTGCCCGACCGGCTCGGTGCCGCCCTGCGCGAGGAGGACCGCGGCGCGGCGATGCTCACCGCGCTCATGCTCATCATGGTCGTCGGCACGCTGAGCGTGCTCGTCCTCGGCACGCTCGTCTCCCAGGTCCGACCGGCGAGCCTCGTGCAGAAGACGACCCGGACCGTCTTCGCCGCAGAGACGGGCTCCCAGGTGGCGCTGGGGGAGATGCGGACCAACCTGGCCGCCGCCGACAGCAACGGCGACGTCTACGGCGACCCGACGAAGCTGCCGTGCACTCTCTCGGGACCCGTGGGGGAGTCGTCGGCGCAGCTGACCTACGCCGTCACCGTGCAGTACTTCGCCGCCGACCCCAGCGCGCTCAGCAGCGCGCAGCGGAGCTCGGCGGCCATGACCTGCGGTACCAGCGGCGGGCGCGGCGTGACGACGGCGCCCGCGTACGCCGTCATCAGCTCGAAGGGGTTCGACGCCGGGGTACCCGGCCTCGCGACGACCAGCGGTGACCGCACGCTCGAGACGCAGTACGCGTTCCAGGTCACGAACAAGAACGTGCCGGGCGGCCTCTTCCGGACGTCGGACACCGGCTTCTGCCTGGAGGCCGAGAGCGCCCAGGCGGGCAGCGGCGTCCGGTACCGGAGCGACTGCTCCTCCCGGAACGCGCGCATGCTGTGGGTGCACGCGAAGCAGAGCTACATCCAGCTCGCGAGCACCATCGGCACCTCCACCCCGCTGTGCCTGCAGGGGCCGACCGGCCCGAGCGGCGGCCAGGAACTGGTCCGGCTCCAGGCGTGCGCCGTCACCGGCCCCCAGCTGTTCAGCTACAAGGGGTCGTTCCGCTACCAGGCGCAGAACGACTCCAACACCGGGGTCGGGACACGGTGCCTGTGGTCCGGCTCGCAGAGCGCCGCCCTCGAGAACGCCCGGCTCCGCTCGTCGGCGGACGGTTGCGTCCGCAGCGGTGACGACTCCTACCTGGTGCGGCCCTACTGGTCCTGGAACCCCGAGCCCGCCGTCGGCGCCGGCAGCGCCTCGCAGCCCTCCTCCCTCCAGCTCGTCAACTACGCCGAGTTCGGGCGCTGCCTCGAGGTGACGCAGGAGAACCTCTGGGCGGACCGGATGGGGATCGGTCCGTGCAAGCAGGCCGTCCCGGGGAACGGCAACCGGTGGAACCAGGTCTGGGCTCGGAGCGAGCCGGCCGACGGGACGTCGAGCGTGACGACGGCCCTGTCGGTCAACAACCCCTACGACGCCTACGACAAGCGGTGCCTCCAGACGCCGGGTGCGGGAGCGTCGCCGGCCTACCCGGTCCTGGCCTACTGCAGCTCCGGCGAGCCCGACCAGGTCTTCACCCGGACGACGGCCACCAGCAGCTACACGACCAGCTACCTCCTGGTGGACCGCTACGGACGCTGCCTCGGGGGCGGACCGACCTACTTCCCCGACGGGTCGGCCCTGACCTCGGTGGTCGCCGAGCCCTGCGACGGCTCGCTCGACCAGAAGTGGAACGCCCCCCCGAACACCACGCCGGCCGGGCAGAGCAACACCCACGAGGGCGGCTGACCCGCGGGGCGCCGCCCGCCCGGGGCTCAGGTGGGGGCTCCTCCCTGCCGATGCTCCGGCAGGCGCCCGGAGGACCGGCGCCGACGACGTCGAGCCGTGGGGGGACGGGGATGCGCGAGCAGCGCGAGCACCGGGCCCCCTCGGGCGACGCCGGCCTCACGCTCGTCGAGGTCGTCGTCGCCATGGTGCTCGTCGTGGCCGTCGGCGCATCCCTGCTCGTCTTCTTCGGGCGCAGCTCCGCGCTGACGCAGTCGCTGGCGCGCAAGCAAGCCGCAGTCGCCCTCGCCGACGAGGCGATGGAGCTCGTCCGCACCGTCACCCCTGCGGCTGCCACCGCGACCGCCAGCGCCGTCGTCGGCGGGCGCACCGCCGACCTCGTCGCGGCGCAGTGGGCGGCCGCCCCGCCCGACGTCGCCGCCGCGCTGGCGCAGACGGCGCCCGCGTCCGACCCCACCGCCCTCGGCGGGAGCACCCCGGTCGTACCGCTGCGGACGACCGCCGCCGTGAGCGGCGTCGACTACATCGTCGACCGCTACGTCGGCACCTGCCGACGGCCCCTGACCACCTCGGCTCCCTGCAGCAGCGCGACCACGGTCGGGACCACGCTGCTGCGCGTCGTCGTGGCCGTCTCCTGGAGCGAGGGCGCCGGTACGAGCTGCGGCGGTGCCGCCTGCCGCTTCGTGCTCTCCTCGCTCGTCGACCCCCTGCCGGACCCGCAGTTCCTCACGAGCGGCGCCTCCGTCGGCGGGCTCGTCGGGGTGGCCAAGCCGGACGCCGCCACGGTCGCGGCCGGCGGCTCCGTCGAGATCAACGTCAAGAGCAACGACCTGGGGACCCTCGACCCCGCCCGACCGGTGACGGCCGTGGCCCCGGCCGGGCTCGTCCGGGGGAGCGTCGCCCTCGCCGGGGCCAGCGTGGGAGCCGTCACCTACACGGCCGGGAGCCTCACGCTGGTCGAGCGCCTCGTCGGCACCGGGTACACGGACGTCTTCCGCTACACCCTGCAGGACGCCGCCGGTCGCACGAGCACGGCCCTCGTCACGGTCACGGTGACGCCGTGAGCGCGGGCTCGAGGGGCCGTCCCCGACGGGTGCGGCGGGGTGAGGCCGGGTTCACGCTCGTGGAGCTCGTCGTCGCGATGAGCCTGCTCTCGCTGCTCGCGGGTCTCGTCATGGCCGTCGTGGTCGGCGCCACCCGGGAGACCGTGACCGCGACGAACAGCGCGGACGACGCCGCCGACCTGCGCCGCGCCTACACGGTCCTGGACGCCCAGGTGCGCAGCGCCGAGGCGCTCAACCGTGCCACCGCGCAGGCGGGTGCCTGGTACCTGGAGATGCGCCTCGCGCCCGCGGACGCCGGCGGCGCGTCCTCCTGCGCGCAGTGGCGCCTGTCCGCCGACGGGACGCTCGCCTACCGCACGTACCCCACGTCGGGGACCACCGGCGCCTCCGGCTGGCGCACGGTGGTCACCGAGCTCGTCGTCCCGGCCGCGACGGCGACGCCGCCGCTGCAGATGCAGCCGGCCGACGCCGTCCACGGACGCCAGCGCCTCGAGGTCGCTCTCACCGCCGAGCACGGGAGCACGCGGTCTGCGCAGCTGGACGTCACCCTGGTCGCCCGCAACACCACCGCCAGCACCGTGACGAACGGCCTGACCACCACCACCCACGTGTGCACCCAGGGAGGACGACCGTGAGCCGACCCGGCAGGTGGCCCGGCCCGCTCGCCGTCGTGCGCGCGGCACAGGCGTCGGCGGACCCACGGCCCGGTACGCCCGCGGACCGGCGCGACGGAGGGGCCGCCCTCGTCCTCGTCCTCGTCGTCATGATGCTGGGGGCGAGCCTCGCGCTGCTGGCGCTGACGGCCGTGACGTCGCAGGTCCGCCCCACCGCGGTCGAGCGCAAGCACGTCCGAGCGCTGCACGCCTCCGAGGCCGGCACCCAGGTCGCGCTGAGCATGCTGCAGAGCGCCACCACGCCGGACCCGCTGGTCGCCGGCAGCGTCGTGGGCGACCGCTCGCTGCTGCCCTGCCCGGGCGGCGGCACGGCCGCCTCCGGCGCCGTCGGCGGTCAGCCGGGGGACTACACCTACGCCGTGACCGTGCGGTACTTCCTCGCCGACCCCGAGGACATGACGACGACGCAGCGCACCGCGGCCGCGATGCCGTGCCCGCTGGCGGCCGTCCCGCAGTACGCCCTCATCACCTCGACGGGCGCCGCGCCGGCCGCGGGGGGCGTGGGGGCCGGCGAGGCGGACCGGACCACCGAGCTCGTCTACTCCTTCCGCACGGGCACGACCAACGTCGTCGGGGGCACGCTGGCGTCCGGGTCCACCTGCTGGCAGGCCGACGCGGCCGCACCGGGCGCGGCGATCCGGATGGCGACGTGCTCGGCCACCTCGCCGCTGCAGAAGTTCTCGTGGCGCGACGACCTCACGCTCGTCCTCGCCCCCAGCGTGACCACGGCCCCGCTGTGCGTCACGGCCGACCGCGCGGCCGGCGCCGGCAGCGCGACCCTGCCGGCGTCCCTCGCGCTGTGCGACGGCCTCCTCCACCAGTCGTGGGGCGTCAGCGACGGGCGCATCTTCTACGGGTACCCCGACGGCGTCGGCGGGGCCTCGCGACAGCTCTGCGCGGCCAGCGGTCTCCTGCAGGCCTCCTCGTCGTGCGGCACCGCCTTCACCATCGCCCAGGCCGTCGGCTCCGGCCGGGCGGGCAGCGTCTCCGCGAGCCAGCCGGACCGGGTGATCCACTGGGTCAGCTACGCCGAGTACGGCCGGTGCCTCGACGTCAACAGCTGGCGCATCACCAACGACCTCATCCTCTTCCCCTGCAAGCAGGACCCGAGGACCGGTGAGCTGCGCTGGAACCAGGGGTGGCTCTACGGCGCCCCGGACGCCGCGGGCCGGTCGGAGATGTCCACCTACTACGGGAGCACCAACGAGGACTACGCGAGCGCGAGGGCCCGCGGCGTCCCCCGGGTCTGCCTCGACGGCGCGGCGGCCACGGGCACCGCTCTCCAGCTGCGGACGTGCTCGGGCGCGCCGTCGCAGCGGCTCGTCGTGAACCGGGAGGTCACCGCCGCGGACGGCACGGTCGACTACGCCCGCAGCTACACCATCGTCGACAGCACCGGCCGCTGCCTCGACGTGGGGCCGCAGACGGCCGCGTCGGCCGGGAACGTCGGGACGACGGAGTGGTCCTCCGTGCGGTGGAGCGCCTGCACCGGCGGCAGCGCCCAGAAGTGGAACGCGCCGCCGAGCTTCACCCCCTCCAGCCAGACCGGCTTCCGCGAGGACTCGTGACCGCCGCCCTCGTCCTCGCCTGCGCCGTCCTGGGCCTGCTCGTCGGCTCCTTCCTCAACGTCGTCGTCCACCGGGTGCCGGCGGGGGAGTCGGTCGTCTCCCCGCCCAGCGCCTGCCCGCGGTGCGGGCACCGGCTGCGGGTGCGCGACAACGTGCCCGTCCTGTCGTGGCTCGTCCTGCGGGGGCGGTGCCGGGACTGCCGCGCGCCGATCAGCGCCCGCTACCCGCTGCTCGAGGCGGGCACGGCCGCCCTGCTGGCCCTCACGGCGCTGGAGCTCGGCCCCGTGCCCGCGCTGCCGGCCTTCCTCTACCTGGCCTGCGTCGCCGTCGCCCTCACCGCGATCGACCTCGAGCACCACCGGCTGCCCGACCGCATCGTCCTGCCGTCCTACGTCGTCGGCGCGGTGCTCCTGGTCGGAGCCGCTGCGCTGCAGCAGGACTGGTGGTCCCTCGGGCGGGCGGCCGTCGGGCTCGCCGCGCTCTGGCTGCTCTACTTCGGCCTCGCGGTCGCGAAGCCGGGCGGCATGGGGTTCGGCGACGTCAAGCTCGCCGGCCTGCTGGGGATGCACCTCGGCTACCTGGGCTGGGCGCCGCTGGTCGTCGGGGCCTTCGCCGCCTTCCTCGTGGGCGGCCTCGTCGGCGTCGCCCTGCTCGCGACCCGACGGGCCGGCCGCACGTCCGCCATCCCCTTCGGCCCGTTCATGCTCCTCGGCGCGGCGCTCGGCGTGGTCGTCGGCCCGGAGCTCGCGCAGGGCTACCTGCACCTCGTCGGCCTGGGCTGAGCCTCCCCCGCGAGGACGACCACCCGCACGGCTCAAGGCGGACCCCCGGGTGCCGATGAGGTGCGGGACGGCACCCCGCCGTCGGGGCGCCTGCCGGCGTCCGTCCCAGAGGAGGTGCCGTGCCCCGCACGAGCGTCGGTCTCGACATCGGGACCTCGGGCGTCCGCGCCGCCGAGGTGGCCCACACGCGCTCCGGCCCGGTCCTGGAGCGCTTCGCGTCCGTCGGCCTGCCGCACGGCGCCGTCCGCGACGGCGACGTCCTCGACGGGCCCGCGGTCACGGCGGCCGTCAAGGAGCTGTGGTCCCTCGGACGGTTCCGCTCGAAGCGCGTCGTCATCGGCGTCGCCTCCCAGCGCGTCGTCGTGCGCACGGTCGACCTCCCGAAGATGCCGCCGGAGGAGATCCGCAAGGCCCTGCCCTTCCAGGTCCAGGACGTCCTGCCGATGCCCGTCGACCAGGCGGTCCTGGACTTCCTGCCCGTCGAGGAGCGCACGGCCGAGGGGCAGACCACGGTCCGGGGCCTGCTCGTCGCGGCCGCCGAGGACGCCGTGCTCGCCCGGGTCGAGGCCGTCAGGGCGGCCGGGCTGCGGGTGGCCGGCGTCGACCTCGTGCCCTTCGCGCTGCTGCGCTCGGTCGCCAGCCCGGCCGGCAGCCGTGACGGCGCCGAGGCCGTCGTCGACGTGGGCGCCCGCGTGACGAACGTCGCCGTGCAGTCGCGCGGCGGCCCGCGCTTCGTCCGCGTGCTGCTGGGCGGCGGGGACCGCGTCGTCGACGAGCTCGTCACCTCCGGCCTCGACCCGGACGACGCCCGGCGCCTGCTGCGCGACGAGGGCGTCGACGTCGACGGGCGCGTCGACGGGGGCGACCCCCGCTCGGCGGCGGTCGTCACCCGCGCCGCCGAGCGCCTCGCCGAGGGCGTCCGCGGGTCGCTCGACTACTACTCGGCGACGCAGGGCGGCGACCCGCTGCGCTCCGTCGTCCTCGTCGGGGGGACGGCCCTGGTCCCCGGCTTCGCCGACCTCCTCTCCGACGTCGTCGGGCTGCCGGTTCGGCGCGGTGACGCGCTCTCCCGCCTGGTCGTCGGCCGCGGCGGGGCCGACGGGGAGCTCGCCGGCGAGGTGGCCGCGCTCGGCGGCGTGCCCGTCGGCCTCGCCCTCGGAGGTGCGGCGTGAGCTTCTCGAGCACCTTCGGTTCCACGCCCGGGACCGCGGGCGGCGCCGGCCTCCCGGGGCAGCGGCGCGCGGACGGCGCCGACGTGGAGGTCGTCGTCCTCGGCGGCGTCCCGCGCGTCGACCTCCTCCCGGCCTCGGTCGCCGCGGGCGACCGCTTCCGCCGCCTGCAGCTGGGCCTGGCGGCCGGGCTCGCCCTCGTCCTCGTCGGCGCCGCGGGCGCCACGCTCCTGGCGGGTGCCGGCGTCGCCGACGCGCAGCAGGACCTGGCGACCGAGCAGGCGCGCACGAGCGCCCTGCAGGCCGAGCAGGCGCAGTACGCCGAGGTGCCCCTGCTCCGCGGCCAGCAGGCGGCGCTCGAGCAGGCGCGCGACACCGCCATGGCGGACGACGTCCTCTGGTACCGGTACTCGGCCCGCCTCTCGAACGCCCTGCCGGCGGACCTGCGGCTGACCACGCTCGACATGCAGCTCGGGGACGACGGCGCCGTCGACCCGACCGCTGCCGTCGCGGGAGCACCTGCCGCCGCGCTCGGGAGCATGACGCTCTCGCTCGAGGGCAGCGCCGTCCCCGACACCGCGGACCTCCTCGACGTCCTCGGCGACGTCCCCGGCCTCGACGGGCCCTGGGCGGACAGCACCACCGCGGAGGGCGAGGGCGACGGGACGGTCGTGCAGGCGCACGCCGACGTCTCCGACGAGGCGCTCTCGCACCGGTACCCGGGCGCCGACGCCGCGACGACCGACGGGGGCACGACCGACGGGGGCACGACCGTCGGGGGCACGACCGACGGGGACGTGGCCGACGAGACGACGACCGAGGGGACGGGCAGCTGACGTGAGGCTGACGCGCACCACCGCATGGGTGGGCGGGACCGTGCTCCTGACCCTGCTCGCCGCGACCGCCACCTGGTTCCTGCTCGTGGGGCCCCGGCAGGAGGAGGCCGCGGCGCTGCGGGAGCAGACCGTCGCGACGGCGAGCACCAACGACGCCCTCGCCGCCCAGGTGCAGCAGCTGGAGATGCAGCTCGCCGACGTGCCCGCGACGCGCGCCGAGGTGGCCCGCCTGCGCGAGCAGGTCCCGGTGGACGCGGCGCTGCCCGACCTCCTGCGGCAGGTCTCCGCGCTGGCGGAGCAGGCCGGCGTCGAGCTCACCGGCGTCACGCCCACCGAGCCCGTCGTCGACCCCGCGGCCGCGGCCGTCCCCACCCCCGTCCCCTCGGCGACGAGCACGGCGGCGCCCGCGGACGGCACCGCCACGGACGGCACGGCGACGGACGGCACCGCCACGGACGGCACGACGACGGACGGCGCGGCGGCGGCTCCGGCCGAGGCGGCCGCCGTCCCGGGCGTGGAGACGGTGCCCGTGACCATCACCGCGGAGGGCACCTTCCCGCAGGTCCAGGAGCTGCTGCGCCTGGTCCAGGTGGAGATGGCCCGCGCGGTCCTCGTCCGCGGCGTCACGATGACCGCCGGGGAGAGCGGGACCCTCCAGCTCTCGATGACCGCGGAGGTCTTCACGCTGCCGGCGACCGACGCCGACGCGCGGCTCGCCGAGCTGGCGGCGTCCCCGCCGGTCGGCGGCGGCACGACGGAGGCGCCCGACGCCGTGCCGACGGAGGGCGTGACCCCCGTGGACGTCGTCGCCGCGTCCTCCGGGACGTCCCTGCCCACGAGCAGCCCGACCGGCTCCGGCGCCCCGTCGCCGCAGCCGGTCCCCACCACGCAGACCACCGGGGAGACGCAGTGAGCACCGGGACCCAGCCGGCCGGACGACCCGACGACGCCCCCGGCGGGGGGAGCGGCCTCGGGGGACCGCTCTTCGGGGACAACCCCTTCGCCTCGCCCCTCACGCCGTCCGCGCCGACGGCCGCCTCCCCGGTGGCCGGTCCCCGGACGACGGGCGCCGGTGCGGCCGTCACCGCGCCCTCCCCGGTGCCGCGGACACCCACGGGGTCCGGACCCGGGGCCCTCGAGCTGCCGGCCGGAGCACCTCGCGTGCTGCTCGGCCCGGCCCCCGGACCTCCCGGGGCGCCGACGACCGCCGGGACGCCCCGGCCGGCCCCGCCGACGGTCGCCGTGACGCCCCGGCCGGTCCCGCCGACGGTCGCCGGCCCCACCGGCGTCCCGGCCCCCCGGCTGCCCGGCGCGTCGGGCGCGGCGCCCGCCGGTGCGGGCTCCGCCCTGGCCGCCGTGGGAGCCGCCCTGCCTCCCCCCTCGTCCTCGTCCCTGTCCGGGTCCTCGCCCGCGCCGCCGGGTCGTGTGGTCCCGGCGAGCACGCCCGCGCCCGCGCCGGGCTCCCGCCGCCGCCTGCTCGTGCTGGCCGGCGCCGGGGCGGCCGCGCTCGCGGTCCTCGGTGGGGTCCTCCTCCTCGGCGGACCGTCCGCCGAGGAGGAGGTCCTGCCCGTGGTGAGCGCCGCACCGGCGCCGACCGCGGGGGCGGCGGCGGGCGAGGCCGCCGCCGCGGAGCCCGCGCTCGCCGAGGAGGCCGTCGTGCGCGACCCCTTCGCCGGGGGTACCGGCGGCGCGGCCGCAGACCCGGACGTCGTGGAGCCGGCGGCCACCGGCGGCGGGACCGGCACCGACACCGGGACCGCCGGCACCGGCACCGTCGGCACCGGGACGGGCACCTCGGGCACGACCGGGACCACCACGAGCCCCGCGCCCGGGACGCCCCCCGCCGACGGCTCGGCGCCCGCGACGACGACGTCCGCGGCGCCGGTCCCCGCCGGCCTGCAGGTGACGTGGACGGACGTGCGCGAGGGCGGCTGGTACGTCTTCACGCTCGTCGACGGCACGGACGGCACGACGGTCGCCGCCACGGCGGGCAGCCCGCTCGGGCTGCAGGCCCCGGAGTCCGACGTCGTGTTCACCGGCGGGGGCACCGCCTCCGACGGCGCCGGCGGCACCGTCGAGACCGCGGCGGTCCGCACGAGCACCGGTGTGCTGCAGCTGGTCCGGGGGGAGACGGTGACGATCTCCTGACCGTCTCGGGCTCCGGCCCCTCGCCGCTGCCCACGTCGCGGGCGCGCCGACCACCCCGCCGGCCACCGGTGCGAGGATCACGCGCGTGCTCAGGTGGCTGACGGCAGGGGAGTCCCACGGTCCGGCGCTCGTCGGTGTCCTCGAGGGGGTGCCGGCCGGCGTCGCCGTGACGACGGCCGACGTGCAGGCGGCGCTCGCCCGCCGCCGTCTCGGCTACGGGCGAGGCGCGCGGATGTCCTTCGAGGCCGACGCGGTCACCGTCCTCGGCGGGCTGCGCCACGGGCTCACGCAGGGGGGCCCCGTGGCGATCCAGGTCGCCAACACCGAGTGGCCGAAGTGGTCGACCGTGATGTCCGCCGACCCCGTCGACGCCGACGAGCTCGCCGGGCAGAAGCGCGGGGCCCCGCTCACCCGGCCCCGTCCCGGTCACGCCGACCTCGTGGGGATGCAGAAGTACGGCTTCGACGAGGCCCGGCCCGTCCTCGAGCGCGCCAGCGCCCGCGAGACGGCGGCCCGCGTCGCGCTCGGCGCCGTCGCCGCGGCGTTCTGCGAGCAGGCGGCCGGCATCCGGCTCGTCAGCCACACCGTCGCCATCGGCACCGCCGGCTCCGCCGACGACGCCGTGCTGCCCGGTCCCGACGACGTCGACGCGCTCGACGCCGACCCCGTGCGGAGCCTCGACCCGGCCGGGTCGGCCGCGATGGTCGCGGAGGTCGACGCGGCCCACAAGGACGGCGACACGCTCGGCGGCGTCGTCGAGGTCCTCGCCTACGGCCTCCCCCCGGGCCTGGGGAGCCACGTGCACTGGGACCGCCGGCTCGACTCCCGACTCGCCGGGGCGCTCATGGGCATCCAGGCGATCAAGGGCGTCGAGGTCGGCGACGGCTTCCGCACCGCGGCCCGCCGCGGGTCGGCGGCCCACGACGAGATCGAGCGCGGGGACGACGGGCGCCTGCGCCGTCGCACCGGTCGCGCCGGTGGCACGGAGGGGGGCATGAGCACGGGCGACGTCCTGCGGGTGCGGGCGGCCATGAAGCCCATCGCCACGGTGCCCCGGGCGCTCGCGACCGTCGACGTCGCCACGGGCGAGGACGCGCGGGCGCACCACCAGCGCTCCGACGTCTGCGCCGTGCCGGCCGCCGGCGTCGTCGCCGAGGCGATGACGGCGCTGGTGCTCGCCGAGGCCGTCGTCGAGAAGTTCGGCGGCGACTCGGTCACCGAGACCCGTCGCAACGTCACGTCCTACCTCGACGCCCTCCCCGAGGCGCTGCGCAGCGAGCGCGCGGCCGGGTAGACCGGCTCACCCGCACGGCCGGCACCCCCGGCCCACCACCTCCGGCCCACCACCTCCGGCCCACCACCTCCGGCTCCCGCGCACGCCGGACCGGGGGCCGTCTCAAGGTCACCCGGACGGGTGCCGATGCCTCTCGCGGGGAGGACGACCGGGCCTGCCCGCGGAGGCGCCCGATGACCACGACCCCCCTGCCCGCCGGCGGCGCCCACCGGTCCCCGGCCTCCACCGCGCCCGGCGCCGCGGCGGTGCCCGCGCCCCGGGCCGACGCCGACGCGCCCGTGCCCCTCGGCGCCGCCCTCGTCGACCGGGGCCTGCTCACGGCGGGCCAGCTCGAGGACGCCCTCACGGCGCAGCGCCGGTCCCGCAGCCGCCTCGGGGACGTGCTCGTCGCCTCCGGCCTCGTGGCCCGCCAGGACCTCTACCGCACGCTCGCCGCGCTGTGGGGGCGCGACTTCGTCGACGTCCCCGCGGCCGGTCTCGACGCCTCGCTTGGCCTCGGGCTCGACCCGGCCCGTCTCGCCGCGGAGGGCTGGCTGCCCGTGCGCCGCGAGGCCGGCGGCGTCCTCGTCGCGTCCGCCGAGCGGCCGACCCCGGAGCGCCACGCCCGCGTCGAGCGGGCGCTCGCCGCCGCCGGGCACCGCGGGCCGGTCACCGTCGGCGTGACGAGCGGCTGGGACGTCTCGCAGGGCCTCATGCGCCTGTACGGCGCCCACCTCGTCGACGAGGCCGCCAACGGGCTGTGGCGCCGCAGCGACGTCCTGTCCGCCCGTCGCGTGCTCGACGGGCGCCAGCGCGTCGTCGCGGTCGTCTCCGCCGTCCTCGTCGCGGTCGCCGTGGTGCTGGCGCCCCGGACGTCGCTGGTCGTCGCCTCGGCCGCCGTCGCGCTCGGCTTCGGCCTCTCCGTGCTCTTCAAGTTCGCCGTCTGCATGGCCGGGGCCCGTCACGAGCACGAGCACGAGGGCGACGCACCGGCCGCCGGCTCCGGTCGTCCCCCGGCGCGGGGCGGCTCCGTGCTCGCCATCAGCGACGCCGACGTGGCCGCCCTGCGCGACGAGGACCTGCCGGTCTACACCGTGCTCGTCCCGGTCTACCGGGAGGCGGACGTCGTCGCCGACCTCGTCGAGAACCTCGGCCGGCTGGACTACCCGGCGGACAAGCTGGAGATCCTCCTGCTGCTCGAGGAGGACGACGACGAGACCCTCGACGCCGCCCGCGGCGCGCGCTGCCCCGAGACCGTCACGTTCGTCCGCGTGCCCCGCGGCGGCCCCCAGACCAAGCCGAAGGCGTGCAACGTCGGGCTCTTCTTCGCCCGCGGCGAGCACCTCGTCATCTACGACGCCGAGGACCGGCCCGACCCGGACCAGCTCAAGCGCGCCGTCGTCGCCTTCCGCCGCGCGCGCGAGGCCGGCGACGACTCCCTCGTCTGCGTGCAGGCGGCCCTCAACTACTGGAACGCCGAGGAGAACGCGCTGACGCGGATGTTCACCCTCGAGTACTCGTTCTGGTTCGACTACATGCTGCCCGGGCTCGACGCCCACCGGCTGCCGATCCCGCTGGGCGGCACGTCGAACCACTTCCGCACGCGGGAGCTCCGGCTCCTCGGCGGCTGGGACCCGCACAACGTCACCGAGGACGCCGACCTCGGCATCCGCGCCGCGGCCGCGGGCCTGACCGTCGGCGTCATCCGCTCCACGACGATGGAGGAGGCCAACCGCGCCTACGGCAACTGGGTCCGGCAGCGGTCCCGGTGGATCAAGGGGTACCTGCAGACGACGCTCGTGCACCTGCGCCGACCCGTCGCGCTCGTGCGGGAGACCGGCGTGCGGCAGGCGCTGGGCTTCGCGGCGCTCGTCGGCGGCACGCCGCTGAGCTTCCTGCTCGGCCCGCCCCTCTACGCCGTCTTCCTCGCCTCGCTCGTGCTCGGCGACCGCCTCGACGGGCTCTTCCCGGGGTGGGTGCTCTGGCTGAGCCTCGGCAACCTGCTGCTCGGCAACGGCCTCATGGTCTACGTCTCGATGCTCGGCGCCTTCCGCCGGCGCAACCACCGGCTCGTGCCGTGGGCGCTGGCCAACCCCCTCTACTGGCTGCTCCACTCGGCCGCCGCGTACAAGGCGCTGTGGCAGCTGGTCACCCGACCGCACTACTGGGAGAAGACCACCCATGGCCTCAGCAGTCTCACCGGCACCGCTGCCGCCCCCGCCGACGGCGCCCACGACCGGGGAGACCCCCTCCCGGGCCGTGCCGGGGCCGCGGGAGGCGCCGCCTGAGCCGCGTCGGTCGGCTCCGTCCGGGGCACCCGGGGCGAGCGCTCCCGCCGCCGACGTCCCCGCCGCGGGAGCCCACCCCGCGGGCCCGGCTCCCGCGGGCCGCTCGGTCGCGTCGCGCAGCGGTCGGGCCCGCCGCGGGAACGGACGTCGACGCCTCGTCGGCCTCCTCGTGGCCGGGCCCCCGGTCGCCGTCCTGGTGGGCGTCGTCACCGCCGCGGCGCTGGACGTCTCGGCGCCCGCGGCGGTGCTCCTCACCGGGCCGACCACCGGCGTGGGGTGGGGCGACGTCGCCGTGCGCCTCCTCGCGGTCGCCCTCCTCGCGGCGGCCTCGCTCGCCGGGCACGACGCGCTGCGGCGGTCGTCCCGACCGGGCCTCGCCGTGGCCCTGCCGGTCCTCGTCGCCGCCCCCGTCGGCGGCCTGGCGCTCGTCGAGCCCGACGGCGCCGGCGCGGCGGCCGGTCTGCTGGCGGCCGTCCTGGGCGCCGCCGCCTTCGTCCGCCGGCGGGCCTCGCACGCCGGCTTCACGGCGGGGCTGCTCCTCGCGGTGGTGGCCGTCCTGGTGCCCGCCTCGGCAGTCGTGGCGCTGGTCGTGGCCGCGACGGCGTCGCGGTGGCCCGGCAGCGCCCTGCGCGGCGAGCCGGGCGCCGGACGGGCGGTGGCCCTCGTCCTCGCCTTCCCCGTCCTGGCCGTCGGGGCGTCCTGGGCCTACCTCGCGTGGCGGGTCCCCGGTGTGGTCCCGGGCGTGGCGGCGGGCGGCTCGCCGCTCGTCGCGGCCCGGGAGGCGCTGGGCAGCGCCGTGCGGGACGCGGCCGAGCTGGTGACGGGTGCGGCCACGAGCCTCGCGAGCGCCGCCGGCGGCCTGCCGCCCGGCGTCGCCGCGGGAGCCGTCCCCGCCCTCGTGCTCGGCGCCGTCCTCGCCCGGGGCCGCGCCCGCGCGCTCCTGTCGCTGCTCGCGGCGGCGGCGGGGGTCCTCGCGGTGGTCGTCACCGGCTGACAGGCGGTCCGGACCGCCGCGGCGGGCGCGCGGGTCAGGCGTCCCGCCCGGTCTCCCCGGCGCGCAGCACCGCGTCGGCGACCTCGGCGGGGGAGCGGCCCGCGGTCGCGACGACCCGCGACGCGACGCGGGCGAAGGACGGCAGGCGGCGGGCGTGCACCGCGGCGAGGTCGGGCCGCGCGAGCATCGGTCGGCCCGGGTCGTCCCCGACCCGGGCGCGGGCCTCGGCGAGGTCGACCTCGAGGAGGACGACCTCCGCGCCGGGCCGACGGACCGGGAGCGCCGCCAGCGACCGCTGCGTCCCCGGGTGCTCGACCGCCCCGCCGCCGAGGGCCACGACCGCGTCCTCGCCGGCCAGGAGGTCGTCGACCACCTCGTGCTCCAGCGTCCGGAACGCGGCCTCGCCGTCCGCGGCGAAGACCTCGGCGACGCTGCGCCCCTGCCGCTCGACCAGCACGTGGTCGGCGTCGCGGAAGGGCAGGTCGAGGCGGGCGGCGAGCAGGCGCCCGACCGTGGTCTTGCCGGCGCCGAGGAAGCCGACGAGGACGATCACTCGTCCGCGGCGGGGCCGTCGGGGGACGCGCCGGTGCCCGCGGCGGCGCCGGTGGTCCCCGTCGACCCGCCCAGCCACGACAGCGCCGCGAGGTAGCCGCCCGGACCCAGACCTGCCACGACCCCGGTGGCCATCGGGCTCACGAGGCTGCGGTGCCGGAACTCCTCGCGCGCATGGATGTTCGAGAGGTGCACCTCCACCAGCGGCGCGGTGAGCATGGCGCACGCGTCCCGCAGCGCCACGGACGTGTGGCTCCACCCGGCGGGGTTGAGGACCACGGGCAGGCCCTCGTCGGCCGCCTCGTGCAGCCAGCCGAGCATCTCGTGCTCCGCGTCGGTCTGGCGCACCTCGACCTCCAGGCCGAGCCGCCCGCCGTGCGCGCGCAGCGACGCGGCCAGCTCCTCGTGGGTCGTGCTCCCGTAGACGTCCGGCTCCCGGGTCCCGAGCCGACCGAGGTTCGGGCCGTTGAGGACGAGCACGCGCACGGTCAGCCTCCGGGGAGCGGCGGTCGAGGTCGCGCGATGCTCCCACGACGACGAGGAGCAGCACCGTGGGTGCCCGTCTTCCGCGAGGCGACCTGCAGAGGTCCGGCCCCCTGCGCGTCGTCGCAGGTCACGGCCTCGACCTCGGACCCGGACGGCACTTCTGCAGGTCGCCTCGCTCCCCACGCCCCGCGTCGACCAGGGCGACGGCGCGTCGGACGGCCTCGGCGACGCCTTCCGGCGCGCCGACCACCTGCTCCCAGGTGAAGCGCAGGACGAGGAAGCCGGCGAGGACGAGGGCGTTGTACCGCTCGCAGTCACGGACGAGCGCCGGCCGTGAGCCGTGCCACGCGAAGCTGTCCGCCTCGAGGACGAGGCACCGCCCTTCGTCCACCAGGTCGGGGCGCACCAGGCCGAGGGGGCCGGCGTCGACCACGACCTGCGGCACGAAGCTCCCGGCCCCGCTGCGCAGGACGACCGCGCGCAACGCCGACTCGAACGGGTTGGCACTGCGTCCGTCCGCCGCTGCCGCCACGGTGACGGCGGCGGCGCGACCCGCGCCGCGGAGTGCGACCGCCGCGCTGACCAGCTCACCGGGGGTGACTAGCCCGCGTCGCAGGAAGCCGTCGGCGATCCCGAGCGCCTCGGGGAAGGGCATCGAGCGGGCGCAGTCGAGAGCCGTCCGCAGCGGCGAGGTGACCGGGCCCTCGACGTCGGCCGCGGACAGGTCGGCCCAGCGCAGGTGGGTCCCAGGAAGGGGGCGTCGGCGTCGCGCCGTCCGAGGGACGGTGACGCAGACGCGGCCCGGCCGGTGCAGCGGCTCGACCATCCACAGCTGAGCGGCGCTGGAGTGCGAGACGACCCCGCGCACGGACGCCGCAGCGCGCAGCGCCGTGGGTGTCGTCGCGAGAGCGCAGACGCCCCAGCCGACCCGGTCGACCTCGCCACCGGTGACAGCGCGGTCGACGGTGCTGCGCCCGTGGTCGCGCACGAGAGCACCGACGGCGGCGGTGCCACCCCGGCGCGCGAGGTCGTCCAGGAGCGTGCCGACGGCATCCATGCCGGCAGGGTCGTGAGCCGAAGCCCTCGCGCGCTGCGCTCGTCCACAGGCGTCCGCGAGCGGAGCTGCCGCGCGTGCTGACCTGCAGAAGTGCAACAGCCGGATCATCCCTGCAGGTCAGGGGCCCGCCACCTCGCCGGCGGCCCACTTCTGCAGGTCACCTCGCGGGCGGTCGCACGTCCGGCCCGGTCGCGGCGCCGTCGCGGTCGCACGTGGGCCGGTGGCTAGGGTCTGCGGGTGAGCGAGAGCAAGACGACCCGGATCACGGTGGCGGGGGAGCGGCCGTACGACGTGCTCGTGGGCCGGGGGCTGCTCGGCGAGCTCCCGGGGATGCTCGGCGGCGAGGTGCGCAAGGTCCTCGTCGTGCACCCGCGCGCGCTGCGGGCCACGGGCGAGGCGGTGCGCGAGGACCTCGTGGCCGCCGGGTACGAGGCGGTCGCGGCCGAGGTGCCCGACGACGAGGACGCCAAGTCCGCGCAGGTCGCCGCCTTCTGCTGGGGCGTGCTCGGCCAGGCGTCCTTCACCCGCACCGACGCCGTCGTCGCCGTGGGCGGGGGCACGGTGACCGACCTCGCGGGCTTCGTCGCCGCGACCTGGCTGCGCGGGGTCCGCGTGGTGCACGTCCCCACGACCCTGCTGGGGATGGTCGACGCCGCCGTCGGCGGCAAGACGGGCCTCAACACCGCGGAGGGCAAGAACCTCGTCGGCGCCTTCCACCCGCCGGCGGGCGTGCTCTGCGACCTCGCGACGCTGGAGACGCTGCCGCGCAACGACCTGCTCGCCGGGATGGCCGAGGTCGTCAAGTGCGGCTTCGTGGCCGACCCGGTCATCCTCGAGCGCGTCGAGGCCGACCCCGACGCGGTCGGCGACCACGCCTCACCGCTGGTGCGCGAGCTCGTAGAGCGCGCGGTCGCCGTCAAGGCGGACGTCGTCGGCCGCGACCTGCGCGACACCGGCGACCGGGAGGTCCTCAACTACGGGCACACGCTGGGGCACGCGATCGAGCTCTCGGAGCGCTTCGCGTGGCGGCACGGGGCCGCGGTGAGCGTGGGGATGGTCTTCGCCGCCGAGCTGGCGTCGCTCGCCGGGCGGCTCGACCGCTCCGTCGTCGACCGGCACCGCTCGGTGCTCGGCGCCCTCGGCCTGCCGCTCACCTACCGCGGCGACCGCTGGCCGCAGCTGCTGCAGGCCATGGGCCGGGACAAGAAGACCCGCGGCGACCGGCTGCGTTTCGTCGTCCTCGACGACGTCGCCCGGCCGACCCGGCTCGAGGGGCCCGACCCCTCCCTGCTCGCCGCCGCCTACGCCAGCATCAGCCGGGACTGACGTGCCGCGGTGACCGGCCCCGGGCGACCGACCCCGGGTGACCGGTCTCGGACGACCCGTCCGGGGGCCCGGTCCGCCGCGCCGAGGAGGGTCCGCCGCGCCGATGACGGCCCGCCGTGCGAGCGTCGCCGCATGAGCGAGACGCCCCCCAGCCCGACGCCCACCGCCGACACCGGGCGGGTGTCGCCCACCGGCTACGCGCACGTGCGGATCACCGTGACCGACATCGCCCGGTCCCGGGCCTTCTACGACGCCGTCTTCGGCTGGGACGTCGCCTTCGAGGTGCCCGCCGACGCCGACGAGGCGACGCGCGAGCAGCTCGGGTTCCTCTACGACGGCGTGATCTACGCCTTCGCGGGCGGCCTGTTCGGCCTGCGGCCCGTCGCGCCCGGCGACGACGCCTTCGACCCCGACCGGGTCGGGCTCGACCACGTCTCCTTCACCGTCAGCCAGCGCTCGGAGCTGGACGCCGCGGTCGAGGTCCTCGACCGCCTCGGCGTCGCCCACGAGCCGGTCAAGGACGTGGGGAACTTCTCGATCCTCGAGCTGAAGGACCCGGACGGCATCGCCCTGGAGCTGACGGCGCTCACCGGCTGAGCGCCGTCCGGCCGGGCGGCCGGGCGGCCGCGGGCGGGAGACGGTCGGGGAGGCGGGGGAGGACCCGCCCGCGGCGGTAGCCTGGGACGACCTCCTCGGTCGTCGCCGCGCCGCCGCGCCCTGCCGTGCGCCGGGCCGCCGGCGCTGCGTGGCCGGCGACCGGGGGCGCCGACGCGGGGCACCACCGCCGGCGACGACCAGCGACCTGCGACGGACGGACTCCTGTGGCCTCGACGAACGACCTGAAGAACGGCACCGTGCTCAACATCGACGGCCAGCTCTGGTCCGTCGTGGAGTTCCAGCACGTGAAGCCGGGCAAGGGCGGCGCCTTCGTGCGCACGAAGATGAAGAACGTCCTCTCCGGCAAGGTCGTGGACCGCACCTTCAACGCCGGCGCCAAGGTCGAGACCGCCACGGTCGACCGCCGCGACATGCAGTACCTGTACCGCGACGGCGCCGACTTCGTCTTCATGGACCCGGGCACCTTCGACCAGATGATGGTCGCCGAGAAGGTCGTCGGCGAGGCCGCGAACTTCCTGCTCGAGGGCTCCACCGCCCAGGTGGCCACGCACGAGGGCGAGCCGCTGTACGTCGAGCTGCCCGCCTCGGTCGTGCTCGAGGTGACCTACACCGAGCCGGGCCTGCAGGGCGACCGGTCCACGGGCGGCACGAAGCCGGCGACCGTGGAGACCGGGTACCAGATCTCCGTCCCGCTGTTCCTGGAGACCGGCACCAAGGTGAAGGTGGACACCCGCTCGGGCGACTACCTCGGTCGCGTCAGCTGACGTGGCCGCCCGCAGCAAGGCCCGCAAGCGGGCCCTCGACGTCCTCTTCGAGGCCGAGCAGCGTGGCCTGCCGCCGATGGACCTCCTGGCGCAGCGGCTCGCGTCGACGAACCCGTCCGACCCCGGGGCCACCGCGATGCCGCAGTACGCGGCGGACCTGGTCGAGCTCGTCGTGGACCACCTGCCCCGCATCGACGAGCTGCTGTCCACCTACTCGCAGGGGTGGACGGTGGCCCGGATGCCGGACGTCGACCGGTGCGTCCTGCGCCTCGGGACGGCCGAGCTGCTGTGGGGCGACGTGCCCGACGCCGTCGCCGTCGACGAGGCGGTCGACCTCGCGCGCACGCTCTCGACGGACGACTCGCCCGCCTTCGTCAACGGCGTCCTCGGCCGGCTGCTCGGCATGAAGCCGGCCCTGCTGGCCTGAGCGCCCCTCCGACGACGCCACGACGCCGCGGCCCCCGTGCGGGAGCCGCGGCGTCGTCACGTCACGGGGAGGCTCAGAGCTTCACAGGTCCGGCAGGGCGACCGCCCGCCGGGCCTCCTCGTCGAGGACGCCCCAGCCGATGAGGCGCTCGGTGAGCGCCGACGGCGGCAGGTCGAAGATCACCGCCAGCGAGCGCAGGTCGTCGACGCGGATGGGCATCTCGTCCGACTGCTCGTCGCCGCGGGCCTCGCGGATGTCCGAGAGGTAGCGCAGCAGCGGCCCCGACTGCTCGGTCGGCACCTGGCGCAGCCGCTCGAGGTCGAGCACGAGCCGGGGAGGCGGCAGCGCCGTCTCGCCCGGGGTCGTCTCGGGCAGCAGCGCCGTCACCGGCACGTCGTAGAACTCCGCCAGCTCGGCGAGCCGCTGGACGGTCACCGCCCGGTCGCCCCGCTCGTAGGAGCCGACGACGACCGCCTTCCAGTGGCCCTGGGACTTCGCCTCGACGCCCTGCAGCGACAGGCCCTGCCGCGTCCGGACCGACCGCAGCCGGTTCCCGAGCACCTTCGCGTACTCCGATGCCACCGCACCCCTCCTGGTGGGCCGGGCGTCGGCGCGAGGTGGTCCCGCGCCGGCCGGCCGCGTAGATCGTCACTCAGCGTCACCGGGGCGTCAAGCGCCGGTACCCCTCCGTGGACGGCACGTCCGCCGTACGGAGGACGCCGGGTCGGCCTGCGGGCCGTCGGCGACCCCCCGGCGACCCCGCCGGCGGGTCGCCGTCCGGACCTCGGTCGCGCACCGGGCCCCCGAGGGCCCGGTGCTAGGTTCCCCGCCGACCGACGTCCTTCAACCTCCGTCCCGAGAGGCGGGGAAGGAGTCGCCGCGATGGCGTCCGCCCGCCCGGTGCTCGAGGCGCAGGAGATCAGCCGGGCCCTCACCCGCATCGCCCACGAGGTGCTCGAGCGCAACCACGGCGCCGAGGACCTCCTGCTGCTGGGCATCCCCACCCGCGGCACCCACCTGGCCCGCCGCGTCGGCGAGCGTCTGGTCGCCGCCGAGCCCGCTGCCGGGCCCGTGGACGACCTCGTCGGCTCCCTCGACGTGACGATGCACCGCGACGACCTCCGACGCCGTCCCGTGCGCGCCCTGGGCCGCACCTGCGTGCCCGGCGGCGGCGTCGACGACCGCGTCGTCGTCCTCGTCGACGACGTCCTCGCGTCCGGGCGCACCGTCCGGGCGGCGCTCGACGCCCTCTCCGACCTGGGCCGACCGCGCGCGGTCCGCCTCGCCGTCCTCGTCGACCGCGGGCACCGGCAGCTGCCCGTCCGTGCCGACCACGTGGGCAAGAACCTGCCGACGGCCGCCGACGAGGACGTGCGCGTCCTGCTGGAGGAGGTCGACGGCCGCGACGCCGTCGTCATCACCGGCCCCGGTGCGGGGCGCGCGGGCGGGGACGCGCGGTGAGGCACCTGCTGTCCGCGGCCGACCTCGACCGGGAGCGGGCCACGGCGCTGCTCGACGTCGCCGAGGAGATGGCCGCCACGCAGGCCCGGGAGATCAAGAAGCTGCCCACCCTGCGGGGCCGGACGGTCGTCAACCTCTTCTTCGAGGACTCCACCCGTACGCGCATCTCCTTCGAGGCGGCGGCCAAGCGGCTGTCGGCCGACGTCATCACCTTCTCCGCCAAGGGGTCCAGCGTGTCCAAGGGCGAGTCGCTCAAGGACACCGCGCTCACGCTGCAGGCCATGGGCGCCGACGCGGTCGTCCTGCGGCACGGCGCGTCCGGCGCCGCCCACCGCTTGGCGCACGCCGGCTGGTCGGACGTCAGCGTCCTCAACGCGGGCGACGGCACGCACGAGCACCCCACGCAGGCGCTGCTCGACGCCTTCACCCTGCGACGGCGCCTGCGCGAGCGGGCGGGCGGGGCGATGGGCGGCGCGCTGGACGGCGTGCGGGTGGCCGTGGTCGGCGACGTCCTGCACAGCCGTGTCGCCCGCTCCAACGTGCTGCTGCTGCGGACGCTCGGCGCGGACGTCGTCCTCGTCGCCCCGCCCACGCTGCTGCCGGTCGGCGTCGGGACGTGGCCGTGCCGGACGAGCTGGGACCTCGACGCCGTGCTGCCCGAGGTGGACGCCGTCATGGTGCTGCGGGTCCAGCGCGAGCGGATGGGCGGCGGCGGCTTCGTCCCCTCCGCCCAGGAGTACACGCGCGGCTACGGGCTCGACGGCCGCCGCCTGCGGCTGCTGCCCGAGCACGCGCTCGTCATGCACCCGGGCCCGATGAACCGGGGCCTGGAGATCTCCGCCGAGGCGGCCGACGGCCCGCGGTCGACGGTCGTGGAGCAGGTCTCCAACGGCGTCGCCGTCCGGATGGCCGCCCTGTACCTGCTGCTCGCCGGGGAGGACGCCGCATGAGCGCCCCCGACACGTCCACCGCCCCGGCCGTCCTCGTCCGGCGCGCCTCCCTGCTCGGGGGCGCGGCGACCGACCTGCTCTGCGAGGGCGGCCTCGTCGCCCGCACGGCGCCGGGCGGGACGCTCGAGGCGCCGGCGGGCGCGGTCGTCGTCGAGGCGCAGGGCCTCGTCGCGCTGCCCGGCCTCGTCGACCTGCACACCCACCTGCGCGAGCCGGGCCGCGAGGACGCCGAGACGGTGCGCACCGGCTCGCGCGCCGCGGCGCTCGGCGGGTTCACCGCCGTGCACGCCATGGCCAACACCGACCCGGTCGCCGACACCGCCGGGGTCGTCGAGCAGGTGTGGCGCCTGGGGCGGGAGGTCGGCCTCGTCGACGTCCGCCCCGTCGGCGCCGTCACCGTCGGGCTCGGGGGCGAGCGGCTCGCCGAGCTGGGGGCGATGGCCTCCTCGGCCGCGCGGGTGCGGGTCTTCAGCGACGACGGCCGCTGCGTCGCCGACCCCGTCCTCATGCGCCGGGCCCTGGAGCACGTGCGTGGCGTCGACGGCGTCGTCGCCCAGCACGCCCAGGACCCGCGCCTGACCGAGGGCGCCCAGATGCACGAGGGCGACGTCTCCTCGGTGCTCGGGCTGCGCGGCTGGCCGGCGGTCGCCGAGGAGGCCGTCATCGCCCGCGACGTGCTGCTCGCCGACCACGTCGGCTCCCGGCTCCACGTCTGCCACGTCTCGACGGCCGGGTCGGTGGAGATCGTCCGCTGGGCCAAGGCGCGGGGGGTGGACGTCACCGCGGAGGTGACGCCGCACCACCTGCTGCTCACCGACGAGCTCGTGCGCGGGTACGACCCGGTCTACAAGGTGAACCCGCCGCTGCGCACGCGCGCCGACGTCGAGGCGCTGCGGGAGGCGGTCGCGGACGGCACGGTCGACGTCGTCGCGACCGACCACGCGCCGCACCCGCTGGAGGACAAGGACTGCGAGTGGGCCGCGGCCGCCATGGGCATGACGGGGCTCGAGACGGCGCTGCCCGTCGTCCAGGAGGCGCTCGTCGAGACGGGGCTGCTGGGCTGGGACGACGTGGCGCGCGTGCTGTCGGCCGCCCCCGCGCGCATCGGTCGGCTGGAGGACCACGGCCGTCCGCTCGCGGAGGGCGAGCCCGCCCACCTCGTGCTCGTCGACCCCGCCGCGCGGCGGGAGGTCGACCCGTCCGCGCACGCCACGCTCGGGCGCAACAGCCCCTTCCGCGGGCTGGAGCTGCCCGGCCGCGTCGTCGCGACGCTGCTGCGCGGGCGCCCCGTCGTGCTCGACGGAGCGCTGGTGCCGGGCGCCGAGGGGTCCGGCATGACACCGGCCGCCGGGGCGCACGGGTGAGCGAGGAGCAGGCGGGCCTGCTGGTCCTGCTGGTGATCCCGGTGCTGTGGGTCCTCATGTGGTGGGGCTGGCGACGGCGCTCCCGGCGGCAGGTCGACGTCCCGGCGCCGCCGGCCGCGCCGGGCGACCCCGGGACGCCGCTGCTCGAGCCGCGGGAGGGCACCTACGTCAGCACGACGACGGAGGCCGACTGGCTCGACCGCGTCGTCGCCCACGGCCTCGGCCGCCGCAGCGCCTGCGAGGTGGGGGTCTTCACCGGCGGGGTCTCGGTGGCCCGCGAGGGCGAGGACGTCCTGTGGCTGCCGGCCGACCGCCTCCTGCGGGTGCGGCGCGAGCGCGGCATGGCGGGCAAGTACGTGGACCGCGAGGGCCTCGTGGTCCTCACCTGGCTGCTGGGCCCCGGCGAGGACCTCGCGCTCGACAGCGGCGTGCGCCTGCGCCGGGACGAGGACGCGGACGCGCTCGTCGTGGCCACGGCGGAGCTGCTGGGCCGTCGGGCCCCCGCCCCGGAGGGGACGCCGCCGGAGGGGGCGCCGCCGCAGGAGCACGTCGAGGACGAGACGCACGGCACGGACGAAGGACGAGGAGGAGCCCGATGACGGCTGCAGGACCGACGGTCGACGGGGCCGAGCCGGCGACGAGGACGACGGCGGCCGCCGGGCCGCCGCCGGAGGCGGTGCTCGTGCTCGAGGACGGCCGCTCCTTCCGCGGGCGGGCCTACGGGGCGACCGGCTCGACCGTGGGGGAGGCCGTGTTCTGCACGGCGATGACCGGCTACCAGGAGACGCTCACCGACCCCTCCTACCACCGGCAGGTCGTCGTGATGACGGCCCCGCACGTGGGCAACACGGGCGTCAACGACGAGGACGGTGAGAGCCGGCGGATCTGGGTCTCAGGCTTCGTCGTCCGCGACCCCGCGCGGCGGGCGTCGAGCTGGCGCAGCCGCGGGGACCTCGGCGACGAGCTGGCCGCCCAGGACGTCGTCGGGATCAGCGGGGTGGACACGCGGGCGCTGACCCGGCACCTGCGCGAGCGCGGGGCCATGCGCGCCGGCGTGTTCTCGGGCGAGGCGCTGCGCGAGCCGGCGTCGGGCCGCCGGCTGGAGCCCTCCGAGCTGCTCGTGCGGGTGCTCGACGCCCCGGTCATGCGCGGCGCGGACCTCGCCGGGGAGGTGACGACGCCGGAGCCCTACGTCGTCGAGGCGGTCGGCGAGCCGCGGCGGGGGACCGACGGACGGCCGATGACCGTCGTGGCGCTGGACCTCGGCATCAAGTCGCGCACGCCGTGGCACCTCGCGCGGCGCGGGGTACGGGTGCACGTGCTGCCGTCGTCGGCGAGCACGCAGGACGTGCTCGACCTGCAGCCGCACGGCGTCTTCTACTCCAACGGCCCGGGCGACCCGGCGGCCGCCGAGCACGAGGTCGCGGTCCTGCGCGACGTCCTCGACCGGCGCCTCCCGTTCTTCGGCATCTGCTACGGCAACCAGCTGCTCGGGCGGGCGCTCGGCCTGGGCACGTACAAGCTCGTCTACGGCCACCGCGGGGTGAACCAGCCGGTGATCGACGATGCCACCGGCTCGGTGGAGATCACCGCGCACAACCACGGCTTCGCCGTCGACGCGCCGATCGGCGAGCCGTTCGACACGCCCTACGGCGCCGCCGAGGTCAGCCACTGGTGCCTCAACGACCGCGTCGTCGAGGGGCTTCGCCTGCTCGACGCGCCGGCCTTCAGCGTCCAGTACCACCCCGAGGCCGCGGCCGGCCCGCACGACGCCGGCTACCTGTTCGACCGCTTCTGCGACCTCATGGCGCAGCCGTCCCGGACGCCAGACCTGCCGGACCCGGGCGCCCCCGCCCGGGTGGCCACCAGCAGCACCGCCAGCACCGAGGAGAGCGCCTGATGCCCCGCCGCGACGACCTGCGGTCCGTCCTCGTCATCGGCTCCGGCCCGATCGTCATCGGGCAGGCGTGCGAGTTCGACTACTCGGGCACGCAGGCCTGCCGGGTGCTGCGCGAGGAGGGCCTGCGGGTCGTCCTCGTGAACTCCAACCCGGCGACGATCATGACCGACCCGGAGTTCGCCGACGCCACGTACGTCGAGCCGATCACCCCCGCGGTGGTCGAGGCGATCATCGCGAAGGAGCGCCCGGACGCGGTGCTGGCGACCCTCGGCGGGCAGACGGCGCTCAACACGGCGATCTCGCTGCACGAGGCGGGCGTCCTGGAGCGGTACGGCGTCGAGCTCATCGGCGCCGACGTCGCCGCGATCCAGGCGGGGGAGGACCGGCAGGTCTTCAAGGAGATCGTGGCCCGCTGCGGCGCGGAGAGCGCGCGCAGCTCGATGGCGCACACGCTCGAGGAGGCCAAGGCCGCAGCCGCGGACCTCGGCTACCCCGTCGTCGTCCGCCCCTCGTTCACGATGGGCGGGCTCGGGTCCGGCTTCGCGCACGACGAGGCCGACCTGGAGCGCTTCGCGGGTGCCGGCCTGCGGGCCAGCCCGACGAGCTCGGTGCTCCTGGAGGAGTCGATCCTCGGGTGGAAGGAGTACGAGCTCGAGCTCATGCGCGACGGCAAGGACAACGTCGTCGTCGTCTGCTCCATCGAGAACCTCGACCCGATGGGCGTGCACACCGGCGACTCGATCACCGTGGCGCCGGCGATGACGCTCACCGACCGCGAGTACCAGCGGATGCGGGACGTCGCCATCGCCGTCATCCGCGAGGTCGGCGTCGACACCGGCGGCTGCAACATCCAGTTCGCCGTCGACCCGCGCGACGGGCGCATGGTCGTCATCGAGATGAACCCGCGCGTCTCGCGCAGCTCGGCGCTGGCGTCGAAGGCGACGGGCTTCCCCATCGCGAAGATCGCCGCCCGGCTGGCCGTCGGGTACACGCTCGACGAGATCCCCAACGACATCACCGAGAAGACGCCGGCGAGCTTCGAGCCGTCCCTGGACTACGTCGTCGTGAAGGTGCCCCGCTTCGCCTTCGAGAAGTTCCCCGCCGCCGACGCGTCGCTGACGACGACCATGAAGAGCGTCGGCGAGGCCATGGCCATCGGCCGGAGCTTCCCCGAGGCCCTGCAGAAGGCCCTGCGCTCGCTGGACCGGCGCGGGTCCTCGTTCCACTGGGACGGCGCGCCGGCGGGGCCGGAGGAGCTCGACTCCCTCATGGCCGAGGTCGCCGTCCCCACCGACGGGCGGATCGTCGCCGTGCAGCAGGCGCTGCGCGCCGGCGTCGACGTCGACGCGCTCCACGAGGCCACGGGCATCGACCCGTGGTTCCTCGAGGAGATGGCCGGGATCGAGGAGGTCGCCGCCGAGGTGGCCGCCGCCCCCGAGCTGTCGGTGGACCTGCTGCGCCGGGCCAAGCGCGCCGGCTTCTCCGACGCCCAGCTCGGCTCCCTGCGCTCGATGCCCGAGGCCGTCGTGCGCGGGGTGCGGCACGCCCTCGGCGTGCGGCCGGTGTTCAAGACGGTCGACACGTGCGCCGCGGAGTTCGCCGCCAGCACGCCGTACCACTACTCCTCCTACGACGAGGAGGACGAGGTCCGCCCGAGCGACCGCCGCAAGGTCGTCATCCTCGGGTCGGGCCCCAACCGCATCGGCCAGGGCGTCGAGTTCGACTACTCCTGCGTGCACGCCGCCTTCGCCCTGCGCGACGCCGGCTACGAGACCGTCATGGTCAACTGCAACCCCGAGACGGTCTCCACGGACTACGACACCTCCGACCGGCTCTACTTCGAGCCGCTCACGCTCGAGGACGTGCTCGAGGTCGTCGCGGCCGAGCGGCGCAGCGGCGAGGTCGTCGGCGTCGTCGTCCAGCTCGGCGGGCAGACGCCCCTCGGGCTCGCGCGCGGTCTCGAGGAGGCGGGCGTGCCGGTGGTCGGCACCTCGCCGTCGGCGATCGACCTCGCCGAGGACCGCGGCGCCTTCGGGCGCGTCCTCGCCGCCGCGGGGCTGTCCTCGCCCCGGTGGGGGACGGCGGCCTCGGCGGAGGAGGCCCTCGCCGTCGCCGGGGACATCGGCTACCCCGTCCTCGTCCGCCCGTCCTTCGTCCTCGGCGGGCGCGGCATGGAGATCGTCTACGACCGCGAGACGCTCGCCGGCTACGTCGCCCGCGCCCGCGCGAGCGGTGTCGTCGTCAGCCCGGACCACCCGCTGCTCGTGGACCGGTTCCTCGAGGACGCCATCGAGATCGACGTCGACGCGCTGTTCGACGGCGAGGAGATGTACCTCGGCGGCGTCATGGAGCACATCGAGGAGGCCGGGGTGCACTCGGGCGACTCGGCGTGCGTGCTGCCGCCGGCGACGCTGGGGCGCCGCGAGATCGAGCGGGTCCGGCGCTCGACCGAGGCCATCGCCCGGGGCGTCGGGGTCCGGGGGCTGCTCAACGTGCAGTTCGCGCTCGCGGGCGACGTCCTGCACGTCCTGGAGGCGAACCCGCGGGCCAGCCGGACGGTGCCCTTCGTGGCCAAGGCGACGGGCGTCCAGCTCGCGAAGGCCTGCGCCCGGGTGATGCTCGGCGCGAGCCTCGCGGACCTGCGCGCCGAGGGGCTGCTGCCGGCGGCGGGCGACGGCGGCTCGCTGCCGCTCGGCGCGCCCGTCGCGGTCAAGGAGGCGGTGCTGCCCTTCAAGCGTTTCCGCACCCCCGACGGCCAGGTGGTCGACTCCCTCCTGGGGCCCGAGATGCGCTCCACCGGAGAGGTGATGGGCATCGACGTCGACTTCCCGGCGGCCTTCGCCAAGTCGCAGACGGCGGCCTACGGCGGGCTGCCCTCGTCCGGGCGTGTCTTCGTCTCGGTGGCGGACCGCGACAAGCGCGCGCTCGTGCTGCCGGTGAAGCGGCTCGTGGAGCTCGGCTTCGAGGTCCTTGCCACCGAGGGCACCGCGGAGGTGCTGCAGCGCAACGGCATCCGCAGCACGCTCGTGCGCAAGCACAGCGCCGGCCCCGGCCCGTCGGTCGACGGCGCCCCGGGCGAGCCCACGGTCGTCCAGCGGATCCTCGCCGGTGAGGTCGACGTCGTCGTCAACACGCCGTCGGGGACGGCGGCGCGGGCCGACGGCTACGAGATCCGCGCGGCGACGACGGCGATGGACCGGCCGATCATCACGACGGTGCAGCAGCTCTCGGCGGCCGTCCAAGGGATCGACGCCGCCCGCGGCGGCGAGGTCCGCGTGGCCAGCCTGCAGGAGCACGCCCGTGCGCTGCACGCGGTCTGGGGCGCGCGGTCGCCGCAGCCGCCGTCCGACGGGGCGGCCGCGGCGCCGGCGACGTGAGGACCCCGGAGGAGCCCGCCCTGCGGGCGGGTGAGCCGGCGGGCGTGCGGACGGCCGTGGTGCTCGACGCGCCCGTGCTGCGGGCCGAGCCGGACGGCGCGTACACCCGGCTGGTCCTGCGGGCGCCGGCGGCAGCGGCGTCGGCCCGGCCGGGCCAGTTCGCGGCGTGCTCGACGGGCGACTCGGGGATGCTCCTGCGGCGGTCCTTCTCGATCGCGGCGGCCGACGCGGGGGCGGGCACGCTCGAGGTCGTCGTCGCGGCCGCGGGTGCCGGCACCGCGCGCATCGCCCGCCTGCGGGCGGGGGACCGGCTGCCCGTCGTCGCGCCCCTCGGACGCCCCTTCGTCCTGCCGCCCGCGGGGGAGGGCGTCGTGCTCGTGGGCGGCGGCTACGGCTCCGCGCCGCTGGCCTGGCTCGGGCGGGCGCTGCGGGGGCGCGACGGCGCCGTCGACCTCGTCGTCGGGGCGGGCGACGAGCGCCGGCTGCTCGCGCACGACGTCGCGACCGCCGCGTCCGGCGCTCCCGACGCCCCGGTGGACCGCGTGCACGTCGCCACGGAGGACGGCTCGGCCGGCGCGAGGGGTCGGGTGACCGACCTGCTGGGCCCGGTCCTGGCGGCGCACGGCGCCCGGCACGTGCTCGCGTGCGGGCCGATGGCGATGCTGCGGGCCGTGCACGACGTCGCGACGGCCGCGGGCGCGGCGACGCAGCTCGCCACGGAGGAGTCCATGGCCTGCGGCGTCGGCGTCTGCATGACCTGCGTGCTGCCCGTCGTCGGCGACGACGGGCGCACCCGGATGCTCCGGGCCTGCACCGACGGGCCCGTCTTCGCCGGCGACCGGCTGCGCTGGGACGCGATCGGGGCGCCGTCCCCGCAGCGGCCCGCGGGCGTCGGCGCGCGCGTGCCGGTGGACGCCGTCGGGGCGCCCGCGGCGACGCCGGCACCGGTGCCGGGCGGCGGCGACGCCGTGCCGCCCGGCGCGACGGCGGGGCAGGAGCGGTGACGGCGGTGGGCGCGGGTGCCCAGGAGCACGGCCCCGTCGGGCAGGGCCCCGTCGGGCAGGGCCCCGTCGAGCAGGGGACCGTCGACATGACCGTCGACCTCGCGGGGGCGCGGCTGCGCGGCCCCGTGATGACGGCGTCGGGCTGCGCCGCGGCGGGCCGCGAGCTCGACGCCTTCACCGACGTCGCGGCGCTCGGCGCCGTCGTCACGAAGTCCGTCATGCTCGCGCCGCGCTCGGGACGCCCGACGCCGCGGATGGCGGAGACGCCCGCGGGGATGCTCAACTCCATCGGCCTGCAGGGCGGTGGCGTCGACGCGCTCGTGGAGCAGGACCTGCCGTGGCTCGCCGCGCGGGGGGCGACCGCGGTCGTCTCGGTCGCGGGCGGGGACCCCGACGAGTTCGCGGAGGTCGCCCGGCGCGTCGTGACCTCCCCGGCGGCGGACGGCGTCGCGGCGCTGGAGGTCAACATCTCGTGCCCCAACGTGGCCAACCGCGGGCTCGTGTTCGCGTGCGACCCGGGCAGCAGCGCCGCCGTGCTGCGCGCCGTGCGCGGCGCCGTCGGCGACGAGGTCGTCCTGCTGGCGAAGCTCTCGCCCGACGTCACCGACCTCGTCGCCGTCGCCCGCGCCTGCCTGGACGCGGGGGCGAGCGGGCTCACCGCCATCAACACGCTGCTCGGCGTCGAGGTCGACGTGCGCACGATGCGCCCGCGGCTCGCGGTGACGACCGGCGGGCTGTCCGGGCCGGCGATCCGCCCGGTCGCCGTCCGGTGCGTCTGGCAGCTGCGGGCGGCCATGCTCGCCGGCCTGCTGCCGCCGGCGCCCGTCGTCGGGACCGGTGGCGTGGCGAGCGGCGCGGACGCCCTGCAGCTCGTGCTCGCCGGGGCGAGCGCCGTGCAGGTGGGCACCGCCGTCTTCGCCGACCCCACGACGCCCGGCCGGGTGGCCGCCGGGCTCGCGGCGATGCTCGCCGAACGGGGCTTCGGCGCGCTCGACGAGGCCGTCGGGCACGCCCACCGACCCTGACCGGTCCTGACCGGTCCGAGGCGCCCGCGAGGCGACCTGCAGAAGTCCTGCCCGCCCGGCGTCAGGCCAGGTCAGGGAGCCGACCCCCCCGGTCCGGGCGGACTTCTGCAGGTCGCCTCGTGGCCGCCCCTCCTCGTCAGGTGGTGGGATGCGCCCATGCCCCCCGAGCCGCCGGAGCGCGACGACCTCGGCGACCTCCCTGCCGCGGCGCTCTTCGGCGACCGGCTGCGCGCGGCCATGGACGCGCACGGCCCGCTCGCCGTCGGCGTCGACCCCCACCCGGCGCTGCTGGCGGCGTGGGGGCTGCCGGACGACCCCTCCGGTCTCGAGCGGTTCGCCCTCGCCGCCGTCGAGGCGCTCGCCGGGGCCGTGGCCGCGGTCAAGCCCCAGTCGGCCTTCTTCGAGCGCCACGGCAGCCGCGGCGTCGCCGTCCTCGAGCGGGTGCTCGCCACGCTGGCCGACGCGGGGACGCTCTCGGTCCTCGACGTCAAGCGCGGGGACGTCGGCAGCACGATGACGGCGTACGCGCAGGCGCACCTCGCCGACGGCGCCCCGCTGGCGGCCGACGCCGTCACCCTGTCGCCGTACCTGGGGCTCGGAGCGCTGCGTCCCGCGCTCGACCTGGCGGCGCAGACCCGGCGCGGGGCCTTCGTCCTGGCGCTGACGTCGAACCCCGAGGGGCCGCAGGTCCAGCACGCCCGCGGCGGCGACGGGCGCGCCGTCGCGGCGGAGGTGGCCCGGGGGGTGGCGGTGGAGAACGCGGACGCCGTCGCGGACGGACGGCTGGGCTCGGTCGGCCTCGTCGTGGGGGCGACCACGGGGGGCGCGGCGGAGGAGCTGGGCCTGGACCTCGCCGCCACCGGCGCCCCCCTTCTCGCGCCGGGCCTCGGCGCCCAGGGCGCCGCCCCGCAGGACCTCGCCCGGGTGTTCGGCCCGGCCCGGCGGCAGGTGCTCGCCACGTCGACCCGTGCGGTGCTGCAGGCGGGTCCGGACGTCGCGGCGGTGCGGGCCGCGGCCCGGGACCTGGCCGAGCGCTGCGCGTTCGCCCTGTCGGGCTGAGGCGCCGCCCCGACCCCGCCGCGTCCCCGCCCCGTGCGCGCCGGCGCCGGGGCGGGGGTCGTTGCCGCCGCCGGAGCGGACTCGCTAGCGTCACGGCACCCCCGGCCGGGCCCGCCACGGACGCGCGGCGCCGACCGCCCGTCGTCCTCCTGCCGGCCTCCCGCACCCCGGGGCCGGCCCCGGCCCCGTCGTCCCCGACCTGAGGTGGAACCCCGTGCCGCTCCCGCACCTGACCGACGAGCAGCGCGCCGCGGCGCTGGAGAAGGCGGCCCAGGCGCGGCGTGCCCGGGCCGAGATCAAGAACCGCCTGAAGTACGGGCAGGGGTCCCTCGCCGAGGTCGTCCGCGAGGGCCAGAGCGACGACGTCGTCGGCAAGATGCGGGTGAGCGCCCTGCTGGAGTCCATGCCCGGGGTGGGGCGCGTGACGGCGCGCAGGATCATGGAGGAGGTCGGCATCTCGGAGCAGCGGCGGGTCCGCGGGCTCGGCGCGCACCAGGTCTCCGCGCTCCTCGCGCGCTTCGAGGGCTGAGCGGCGTGGGGACGCCGGACGGCGGGCCGTCGCGGTTGACCGTGCTGGCCGGGCCGACCGCGGTGGGCAAGGGGACCGTGTCGGCGGACGTGCGCGAGCGCTACCCGCAGGTGTGGCTCTCGGTGTCCGCCACGACGAGGCCGCCGCGACCGGGCGAGGTGGACGGCGTCCACTACCACTTCGTCGACGAGGCACGCTTCGACGAGATGGCCGCGGCGGGCGACCTGCTGGAGTGGGCCGTCGTTCACGGGCGCCACCGGTACGGCACGCCGCGGGGGCCGGTCGAGGGCGCGCTGGCGCAGGGCCGGGCCGCGCTGCTGGAGATCGACCTCCAGGGGGCGCGGCAGGTCCGCCGGTCGATGCCCCAGGCCCGCTTCGTCTTCCTGGCGCCGCCGTCCTGGGAGGAGCTGGTCCGCCGCCTCGTCGGGCGCGGCACCGAGGACGCGGCCGAGCGGGAGCGCCGGCTGGCCACGGCGAGGACCGAGCTCGCGGCCGAGGAGGAGTTCGACGTCACGGTGGTCAACGCCGATGTCCGGCAGGCCGGCGACGACCTCGTATCATCGATGGGTCTGACGCCGCGCGGCGCCTCGAGCGCACCCCGCCCCGGGCGGTGAGCGCACCGCGGGCCCCGCTCGCAGGGCGGGCGCGCGGCGGCTCCGGCGACGGGCCGCGGGGACCCGCGGCCCGACCGACCGGCACCGGCGCGACCCGCACGACGACCACGCTCCCGAGGCCCCCGGGCGACGGGAGCGCACCACGACCGCAGGAGGACCCGTGTCCGGAACGAGCGCAGCCCCCGAGGGCATCACCGACCCGCCCATCGACGAGCTGCTCAAGGCCGCCGACTCCAAGTACGCGCTGGTCATCTACGGCGCCAAGCGGGCGCGCCAGATCAACGCCTACTACTCCCAGCTCTCCGAGGGCCTGCTCGAGAACGTCGGGCCCCTCGTCGAGACGCACGTCCAGGAGAAGCCGCTGTCGGTCGCGCTGCGCGAGATCGACGCCGGCGTGCTGACGGTCCGCCCGCTCGACGCCTCCGACGCCGAGGGCGAGACCTACGAGCTCGCGCCGGACGGCGGTCTCGAGGGCACCATCACCGAGGACGACGTCCCGGCCGAGGGCTGAGCCCCGCCCCCTCGCGGACCGCCGCCGATCCCGTGCCGGGACGGCGGCGGTCCGCGTCTGCGCCCGACCCGCCAGGAGGACCCGTGGAGCCGACCGCCGCCCCCGACCGGCAGGGGCGTCGCCCCCGCGTCGTGCTCGGCGTCGCCGGTGGCATCGCGGCCTACAAGGCGGCCTCCCTGCTGCGGCTGCTGCACGAGGGCGGCGCCGACGTCCGCGTCGTCCCGACCGCCTCCGCGCTGCGGTTCGTCGGGGCCCCGACGTGGTCGGCGCTGTCGGGCCACCCCGTCGCCAGCGACGTCTGGGACGACGTGCACGAGGTGCCGCACGTGCGGACCGGCCGTGAGGCCGACCTCGTCGTGGTCGCGCCGGCGACGGCGGACCTGCTCGCCCGCGCGGCGGCCGGGCTCGCCGACGACCTGCTGACGAGCACCCTCCTCACCGCCACCTGCCCCGTCCTGCTCGCCCCCGCGATGCACACCGAGATGTGGCTGCACCCGGCGACGCGCGCGAACGTGGAGCTCCTGCGCGGGCGGGGGGTGCACGTGCTGGAGCCGGGCGTCGGCCGGCTGACCGGGGCCGACTCGGGGGTGGGGCGCCTGCCCGAGCCGGAGGAGGTGCACGCCGCCGCCCTCGCCCTGCTCGAGGGCCGGGCCGTCGCGGGCGCGCCCCCCGCCCGGCCGGGGGGGCCGGAGGTGCGCGACCTCGCCGGACGTCGCGTCGTCGTCTCGGCGGGCGGCACGCGGGAGCCGTTGGACCCGGTGCGGTACCTGGGCAACCGGTCCTCCGGGCGCCAGGGCGTCGCCCTGGCCGCCCGCGCCGCGGCACGCGGGGCCGAGGTGGTGCTCGTGGCCGCGCACCTGGAGGTCCCCGCGCCCACGGGCGTGCGCGTCGTCGACGTCGGGGACGCGCGCGAGCTGCGGGCCGCCGTCCTGGCCGAGCGCACCGGCGCGGACGCCGTGGTCATGGCCGCCGCCGTCGCCGACTTCCGCCCGGCGCAGGTCACGACCGCGAAGATCAAGAAGGACCCCGCGACGCAGGACGCGCCGGTCGTCGCCCTCGTGCGCAACCCCGACGTCCTCGCCGAGCTCGCGGCGGACGCCCCGGAGGGCCAGGTGGTCGTCGGCTTCGCCGCCGAGACCGGGGACGAGGACGGCGACGTCCTGGCCCACGGCCGGGCGAAGCTGGCGCGCAAGGGGTGCGACCTGCTCGTCGTGAACGACGTCGGCGGCGGCGCCGTCTTCGGGCGGGACGAGAGCACGGTGGTGCTGCTGGGACGGGACGGCTCGGAGCGCACGGTGGGCCCGGCGCCGAAGGAGCTCGTCGCCGACGCGGTGTGGGACGCCGTGGGGGAGCGGCTCGGCCGCGGCTAGGGTTGCCGCGCCCACGCCCGGGAGCCCGGCGCGAGGGACGAGCCAGCAGCCGCTGCACCGACAGGAGCCCCGTGCCCGAGACCTCCCCGCCGTCGTCGTCCACCCGCACGGGAGGGGCCGGACCGGCGTCGCCGCGGACCTCCTCGCTGCGCCTGTTCACCTCCGAGTCCGTCACCGAGGGGCACCCCGACAAGATCTGCGACCAGATCAGCGACGGCATCCTCGACGCCCTCCTCGCCCAGGACCCGCGCAGCCGCGTCGCCGTCGAGACGATGGTGACGACGGGCCTCGTCCACGTCGCCGGTGAGGTGACGACGACCGGGTACGCCGACATCCCCGCCATCGTGCGCGAGACCATCCTGCGGATCGGCTACGACAGCTCGACGAAGGGCTTCGACGGCCGCTCCTGCGGCGTGGAGATCTCCATCGGCGCGCAGTCGCCGGACATCGCGGCGGGCGTCGACCGGGCGTGGGAGGCGCGCGGCGCCGACGGCGCGGCCCCGGCCGACCTCGACGACCTCCTGGACGCCCAGGGGGCGGGGGACCAGGGGCTGATGTTCGGCTACGCCTGCGACGACACGCCGGAGCTCATGCCGCTGCCGGTGTGGACGGCGCACCGCCTCGCCGAGCGGCTCGCCGAGGTCCGCCGCGAGGGCGTGCTGCCCTACCTGCGCCCGGACGGCAAGACGCAGGTGACCGTCGGCTACGACGGCGACCGCCCCGTGCGCGTGGAGACCGTCGTCGTCTCCACGCAGCACGCCGCCGACGTCTCCCTGCCGGGGATGCTCGAGCCGGACGTCCTCGAGCACGTCGTCACCCCCGTCCTGGAGCGCACGGGCCTCGACACGGGCGACGTGCGGCTGCTGGTGAACCCCTCGGGGCGCTTCGAGCTCGGCGGCCCCATGGGCGACGCCGGCCTCACCGGCCGCAAGATCATCGTCGACACCTATGGTGGCATGGCACGCCACGGCGGCGGCGCCTTCTCCGGCAAGGACCCGTCGAAGGTGGACCGCTCCGGCGCCTACGCCATGCGCTGGGTGGCCAAGAACGTCGTCGCCGCCGGCCTCGCCCGCCGCTGCGAGGTCCAGGTGGCCTACGCCATCGGCGCGGCGCGACCCGTCGGCCTCTACGTCGAGTGCTTCGGGACCGAGACGGTGCCCCTGGCGCGCATCACCGCCGCGATCGACGAGGTGTTCGACCTGCGTCCCGCGGCGCTCGTGCGCGACCTGGACCTGCTGCGGCCCATCTACGCGCAGACGGCGGCCTACGGCCACTTCGGGCGCGAGCTCCCCGAGCTGACGTGGGAGCGCACCGACCGTGTCGAGGCGCTCCGCTCCGCCGTCGGCTGAGCGCGGCGCGGGCCGGGCCGGCCCCCGGGGCAGGGCCGAGACGGGGCCGGGTGAGGGCCGGTACAGGGCCGAGACAGGGGGCAGGGACGGGTCACCCCCGGCGGGGGACGGGCAGGGCCAGGAGCCGGCGCGGGCCGAGGTCCAGCTCCACGGGGTCGGCGGGGACGCCGAGCAGCCACCCCTGCCCGCGGCAGACGCCGAGGCGGCGCAGCGCCTCCAGCTCACCGGTCGTCTCGACGCCCTCGGCGACGAGGACCGCGCCGAGGTCCTGGGCGAGGGCGACGAGCGCCCGGACGAGGGAGCGCCGGGCCGGGTCGGCGTCGAGGCCGCGCACGAGCCCGATGTCGAGCTTGAGCACCTCCGGGGCGACGTCCACGATGCTCCGCAGACCCGCGTACCCGGCGCCGGCGTCGTCGATGGCGATGCGGGCCCCGGCCTCCCGCAGCCGCCGCAGGGCCGTCCCCAGGCGGGGGCGGTCGGCCAGGTCGTCGTGCTCGGTGAGCTCGACCACGACCCGGGGGGCGCCCGCCGCGACGACGAGGTCCAGCAGGCGCGGGTCCTCCGCGGCCGCGGGGCCGGCGTTCACCGAGAGGTCGACGTCCGCCGGCAGGTGCGGCAGCAGGGCCAGTGCCGCGCGGACGGCCGCGAGCTCCAGCTCGACGCCCAGGCCGACCTCCGCCGCCTCGGCGAAGGCCCGGTCCGGCGGGCAGCCGGTGGACGGGCGGGCGAGCGCCTCGAGGGCCACGACGCGGCCGTCCACCAGGTCCACGACCGGCTGGAGCACCATGCGCATCCCGCCGGGCTCCAGGTGGCGCGCCACCGCGCTCTCACGGCGGGTCCGGACGGCGGCGTCGGCCTCCAGGCGACCGAGCTGGACGGCGACGAGGTCGGCCAGGACCTCCAGCACGGCGACGTCGGCCCCGGTCAGCGCGGCGGGGCGGTCGGAGAGCACGCACAGCGACCCGTGGACCCGGCCGTCGACGACGACGGGTGCCCCTGCGTAAGGCGCCGACACCGGGGCCGGCCACGTGCGCGAGCGCCGGGTCGTCGAGCAGGTCCGGCACCACGGAGATCTCGCCGTCCAGCATGAGGTGGCACAGCGTCGGGCCGGTGAGCGTGCACCCGACCGGCATGTCCGCCCCGGGCAGCGAGCCGGAGCGTCGCTGCACCTCGAGGTCGACGGGCCTCACGCGCATCAGCGCCGCCAGCGGCATCCGCAGCTGCTCGCGCACCGCGTCGAGGAGCAGGTCGAGCGCGTCGACGGGGTCGAGGCCGCTCGTCATCCGGGCGACCGCCGCCGCCCGGACGCGTTCCGCCGCCTCCAGGCGGGCGGCGAGGTCGCGCACCTGCCGGGCCACCCGGAGCCGGACCACGACCTGGGCGCACTGGCGGGCCAGGGCGACGACGAGTGCCTCGTCGGCGTCCGTGAAGGTCGGGTGCCCGGGCGGCTTGGCGAGGTAGAAGGCGCCCAGGACCTCCGCGCCCGTGCCCGTGGCGACCGGGATGCCGAGGAAGGCCTCCATCGGCGGGTGCCTCGGGGGCAGCCCGAGCGCCGAGGCGTGGTCGCCGAGGCGCTCCAGGCGCAGGGCGTCGCCGGCGAGGACGGCGCCGAGCACGCCGAGGCCCTGCGGCGGGCCGGGCAGCGCCTCGACCTGGCGCTGGGGCATGCCCGCGTGCACGAGGTGGGAGACCTGGCGCGGGGCGCCGAGCACGGCCGCGCCGTAGACGGCGCGGGTGGCGAGACGGGCGACGTCGACGGCGCGCTCCAGCGCGCCGTCCTCGTCGTCGGCCGCGGCCATGCCCGTGAAGGCGTCGAGGATGAGCTGGAGGCGGTCGTCGGAGGTGCCGGACGGGCCGCCGGGGGCAGGGGCGGTGGTCACGTCTGCCCATCGGTCGCCGGGGTCCCCGTCTTGATGCCACGGGAGGGGGTCGGCCGGGAGGAGGCCGGGTGGGGGCGGGACGGCGGAGCCTCCGACCGCTCCGGACCGGCGCCCCGGGCCCGCACCGGACGGCGCCCGCCGCCGTCGGCGGTGGCTGGTGGAATGGCGCCCGTGCAGCCGGGGACGAGCGGGGAGGGCGCGGACGGGCAGCTGTCGCTGCTGCGCTCGGCGGCCCGCGGGCACCGTCCGCGCACCCCCGAGGGCAGCGCCGAGCGCGACCCGGTGGCGGGCGTCGTCCTCGACGTCCCGCTGCCGCACCTGGACCGCGTCTTCGACTACGCCGTGCCGGCGTCGGCGGCGTCGTCGGCGGTCGTCGGCGCACGCGTGCGGGTGCGCCTCGCCGGCCAGGACGTCGAGGGCTTCGTCGTCGAGCGGCGCGCGACCAGCGAGCACGCCGGCGCCCTGCAGCCGCTGCGGCGCGTCGTGTCCCCCGAGCCGGTCCTCGACCCCGCGGTGCTCGCGCTCGCCCGGGCTGTGGCGCGGCGGTGCGCGGGCACGACGGCCGACGTCCTGCGCCTGGCCGTGCCGCCGCGGCGTGCCGTCGTGGAGACCGAGGACCGCCCCGGGCCGCCGGCCGGGCCCCTGCCGCGTCCGGCGGCGGGCCCCTGGGAGGCCTACGCCGGCGGGGCCGCGCTCGTCGCCCGCGTGGTCGACGGCGGCTCGCCACGGGCGGTGTGGACCTCCCTGCCGGGAGCAGCGGGGGACGACTGGCCCGCGGCGCTCGCCGTCCTCGCCGCCGCGGCGCTCGCGGGCGGCCGCGGCGCGCTGCTCGTGGTCCCCGACGCCCGCGACGTCGCGCGCCTCGACGCGGCGCTGACCGCGTTGCTGGGAGCCGGCCGGCACGTCCGGCTGACGGCCGAGGACGGCCCGACGGCGCGCTACCGCGCCTTCGTCGCGCTGCGCCGGGGTCGCGTGCGGGCGGTGGTCGGGACCCGTGCCGCCGCCCTCGCCCCCGTGCAGGACCTCGGCCTCGTCGTGTGCTGGGACGACGGCGACGACCTCCACGCCGAGCCCCGCGCGCCCTACCCGCACGCCCGCGACGTCCTCGTCGAGCGCGCCGGGCAGGCCGGGGCGGCGGCCGTGGTCGGCTCGCCGTCCCGGTCCGCCGCCGCCCAGCAGCTGCTCGCGGACGGCTGGGCGCGCGTCGTCGTGGCGCCGCGGGAGGTCGTGCGGGCGCGGGCACCACGGGTCGCCGTCGCCGAGGACGACGGGCGCGACCCGGCCGGCCCCGGGGCCCGCCTGCCCGCCAGCGCGCTGCGGCTGGTCCGGGAGTCGCTGCCCTCCGGGCCGGTGCTCGTCCAGGTGCCGCGCGCGGGCTACCTGCCCGCGACGGCGTGCCAGCGCTGCCGCCACCCGGCGCGGTGCGCCCGGTGCGGCGGGCCGCTCGCGCTGCCGCAGCCCGACGAGCCCGGGGGCGCGAGCACCCCGGTCTGCCGGTGGTGCGCGACGAGCGCCCCGGCGTGGGCCTGCCCGCACTGCGGGGGCCGGGCGCTGCGCTCGCTCGTCGTCGGCTCCGGCCGCACCGCCGAGGAGCTGGGGCGCGCCCTGCCGGGGACGACCGTGCGGCGCTCGGGCGGCGCCGCCGAGGTGCTGGCCTCCGTCCCGGCCGCCCCGGCGCTCGTCGTCGCCACGCCCGGCGCCGAGCCGGTGGCCGAGGGCGGCTACAGCGCCGCGCTGCTGCTCGACACGTGGGCCCTGCTCTCGCGCGCGGAGCTCCGCTCGGCCGAGGAGGCGCTGCGGCGCTGGCTCCAGGCCGCCTCGCTGGTCCGCCCGGCGGCGGACGGCGGCCGGGTGCTCGCCGTGGGCGAGGCGGGCCTGGCTCCCCTGCAGGCCCTGGTCCGGTGGGACCCGGGCGGCCACGCCGAGCGTGAGCTCGCCGAGCGCACCGAGCTCGGGCTGCCGCCGGCGGCCGTCGTCGCCCGCGTGACCGGGTCGCCGGCCGGGGTCCGGGCGCTGCTGGCCGCCGTCGTGCTCCCGCCGGGCGCGTCCGTGCTCGGTCCCGCCCCGCTCGCGCCGCGCGCCTGGGTGGGCGCGTCGGGGCGCCGGTCCGCCCGGACGGACGGCGACGAGGAGGCGCAGGCCCTGCTCCGGGCCCCGCGCACCGCCGCGACCGCCCTCGCCGACGCCCTGCGGGCGGCGCGCGCGGCGACGTCGGCGCGCAAGGAGCCGCCCGTCCGCGTCCACGTCGACCCGCTGGACCCGCTGGAGGGGTGGTGAGCCCGTCCGGGTCCGCCTCGTCCGCTGCACCGACCCACGTGGCTACGGTCGCGGGGTGGACGCCGCCCAGCCCCTCCGAGTCCTCGTCGTCTGCACGGCGAACGTCTGCCGGTCGCCCTTCGCCGCGGCGGTCTTCGCCCACCGCCTCGGTGCCCTGCCCGGTGGGGACCGGGTCCGGGTGACGGGCGCCGGGGTCCGTGCGATGACCGGCGCGCCGGTGGACCCGGCCATGGCCGACCACCTCGAGGCCGAGGAGGCCGTGCTGCTGGACGGCGCTGTCGCCCGACAGCTCGACGAGCGGCTGGTGCGCGAGGCCGACCTCGTCCTCGCGCTGGCCCGCGAGCACCGGCGTGCTGCGGTGGCGCTCGTCCCCGCGCGCCAGCGGAGGGTGATGACGCTCCTCGAGCTGGCCCGGGCGGGCCGGGCCGCGGCCGACGCCGGCCTGGCGCCGGTCGCGGACGCGCCGGACGCGCTGCGGGCACTCGTCGCGGCGTCGGCCGCCCACCGCGGGCCGACGGCACCGGACGACCCGGCGGCCGACGACGTCGCCGACCCGCACCGCCGTCCCGCGCCGGAGTACGCGGCCGCCGCGGCGCTCGTGCGCCGCGCCGTGGACGACGTGGTCGGGGCGCTGCCGCTGCGCTGAAGCCCGTGCGTCAGTCGCGCTCGGCGTGCCGCCCGGCGAGGGCGTGGTCGAGGGCGACGACGCCGTGCTCGCGCTCACCCGCTCGGGGCGACGGCACGCCCGCTACCTCGTCCACCGGCGCCGGCAGCGGCTCGCCGTACCCGTACCCGTAGCCGTACCCGTAGCCGTAGGGGGAGCCGGCGCCCTTGGCCGGGACCATCGAGAGGATCCCGCCGAGCACGCGTCCGTCCACGGAGCCCAGCCGCTCGAGGGCCTTGGACAGCTGGTCGCGCGTCGTCCGGCCGTGCCGGACGACGACGATGGCGCCGTCGACGTGGCGGCTCAGCACCGCGGCGTCGGTCACGGGCAGCAGCGGCGGCGAGTCGACGACGACGACCTCGGCGCGACCCCGGAGGTCGGCCACGAGCTCGGCCATCTGGCGCGAGCCGAGGAGCTCCGAGGGGTTCGGGGGGATGGCGCCGCTGGGCAGGACGGACAGGCCCGAGGTGCCGTAGGGCTGCAGCACGTCGTCGAGCTCGGCCTGGCCTGCGAGGACGGTGGTGAGGCCGGCGGCGCTCTCGAGGCCGAGGTACTCCGAGACCTTGGGCAGGCGGAGGTCGGCCTCCACGAGGATGGTCGGCACCCCGGCCATGGCGAGCGTGAGCGCCAGGTTGACCGAGGTCGTCGTCTTCCCCTCCCCGGGCAGCGAGGAGGTGACGACGACGACCTTCTGCGGGTGGTCGAGGTCGACGAACTGCAGGTTGGTGCGGATCTGTCGCAGCGCCTCGGACTGCGGCGTGTTGGTGTGCCCGGCCACGAGGACGGAGGCGCCCTCCTTCTCGGGGGTGAACAGCGTGGAGCCCAGCGCCGGGACGCCGAGGGCGGCGACGTCCTCCGTCGTCCGGACGGAGGTGTCGAGCAGCTCGCGCAGGACCGCGACGCCCACCCCGGCGGCGAGGCCGACGAGGAGGCCGAGGGCGAGGTTGAGCGGGCCGCGCGGGGAGACCGGCGCGTCGGGGACGAGTGCCTCGCGGGTGACGCTCACGCGGACGGGGCTCGGCCCGTCGCCCGCCGGCTGCTCGAGCTCCGTGACGACCGAGACGAACGAGACGGCGACGGCGTCGGCGATGTCGGCGGCGACCGCCGGTGCCTCGTCGGTGACCGTGACGTCGATGAGGACCGTGTCGAGCGGTGCGCTCGCGGTGATCCGCTCGGCCAGCTCCACGGGCACCGTCTCCAGGCCGAGCTGCGAGATGACCGGCCGCAGGACGGCCGGGCTCGTGACGACGTCGCTGTAGGACTTGACCCGCTGCTGCGTGAAGCTGCTGCCCTGCAGCAGCGCCGAGGCGTCCTCGCCGCCCTGCGTGGAGACGAAGAGCTGCGTCGTCGCCTCGTACCGGGGGGTCATGAGCAGGGTCGCCGCCGCTGCTGCCAGGAGACCGACGAGCGTGGTGACGGTGACGAAGCGCCAGCGCTTGCGGAGCACGCGCAGGTAGTCGGTCAGGTCCATGGCTGCTCCTCGGCTCGGCAGGGCGACGCCGCGCGTCACCCGTCTGCCACGCCCATCGGCCGCACGGGTGACGGACTTGAGCGGGCCGCGCCGACGACGGCGTCGGAGGTCGTCACCCGGACGGGCTCAAGCCCGGGCGCAGTCCTGCCGAGAGGACCGTCGGAGCCGCCGACCCGGGCGCCTCCGTGACGACGGGGGACCATGCGTGAGCACGACGACGCAGGCCGGCGAGGCGCTGGGTGCGCTGCCCCGGCAGCGCAGCCGCCCCGTCCCTCCTCGGCGCTCGCCGCGGTCGGCGCCTCAGCTGTGCGTGCGCCGCGCCTCCCTGCTCGCCGACGTGCTGGCGTTGCTGGCCGCCGTCGCCCTCCTCGGCGGGGCCGGGGCCGCCGACGACATGGTCGTCTTCGGGCTCGTCCTGCTGGCCGGGCTGGGGGCCGCCGGGCTGCACCGGGCGCGCCTCAACCTCTCGGTGCTCGACGAGCTGCCGGTGGTCCTGGTCGCCGCCCTCGCCGCGGCCGGCACCACGGCGGCGACGGCGGCGGTCCTGCGCTACCCGCCGCTCGACGCCGTGGTGGTCGCCCGCCTCGGCGGCGCCGTTCTGCTGGTTCTCGCCGCGCGCGCGCTGGTCTACGCGGTCGTCGCAGCCGCGCGTCGCTCGCGACGGGTCGCGCACCGGACGGTCGTCGTGGGGTGCGGCGGCCTCGGCGGCCAGCTCGCCGACGTGCTCGGGCGCGGGACGCACGGGCTCCTGCCGGTCGGCTTCGTCGACGACGACCCCCAGCTCGCGGCGGGGGAGCGGCCGTTGCCCGTCCTCGGCGGGCTGCGGGACCTGCCGTCCGTGGTGCGCGCCACGGGCGCGGACACCGTCGTCCTCGGCTTCTCCAACGCCCCCGAGAGGGTCGTCGTCGACGTCGTCCGCGCGTGTCACCGCCTCGACGTCGAGATCTTCACCGTGCCGCGCTACTGGCAGGTGCACAGCACCCACCGCCTCGTCGAGGTCGTCCACGGCATCCCGCTGGTGCGGCTTCGCCGGCCGGCCTTCCGGTCCTCGACCTGGCGGCTGAAGCGGGTCGTGGACGTCGTCGGCGCGGCTGCCGGCCTGGCCCTGCTCTGGCCGCTGGTCGCCGTCTGCGCGCTGGCGGTGCGCCGCGAGGGCGGCCCCGGGGTCCTGTTCCGGCAGGTGCGGGTCGGTCTCGACGGGAGGGAGTTCGAGCTGTTGAAGCTCCGCAGCCTGCGCCCGGTCGACGCGGCCGAGAGCGCGACGACCTGGTCCATCGCCGACGACGACCGCGTCGGGCCGGTCGGCCGGCTGATGCGACGGACGTCGCTGGACGAGCTGCCGCAGCTGTGGAACGTCCTGCGCGGCGACATGTCGCTCGTGGGTCCGCGGCCGGAGCGGCCGCACTTCGTGCAGCGCTTCACCGCCGAGCACGAGGACTACCTCTGGCGGCACCGGGTGCCGTGCGGGCTGACGGGGTGGGCGCAGATCAACGGGCTGCGGGGAGACACCTCGATCGGCGAGCGGGCGAGGTTCGACAACTTCTACGTGGAGAACTGGTCGCTGTGGCTCGACCTGCTGGTCCTCCTGCGGACGACTGCCCACGTCGTGAGCGGTACCGGGCGGTGACCCCTGAAGGGCCGCGCCGTCGCGTCGGGCGGGCCGTCCGGGTGAAGAGGTCAAGTCGTGACGGCGAGATGACGAAGGGAAGAGCATGAACGAGGCGAAGTGGCCAGCGGTCGACAAGCGCATCCCGAACCCCCGCAGCGGTGGCCGCCCTACGGCGTCGTGGCCCTCGGTGACGGTGGTCGTCCCCACCACGCTCCGTCGGGCGTCCCTGCCGCCCGCGCTGCGGAGCGCACGCGAGCAGGACTACCCGGGCGACGTGGTCGTCACCGTCGTGGTCGACCGTGACCGGAGCGACACCCGCGGCTACGAGCGTGCCTGGCTCGCCGAGGCCGACCACGTGATCTGGACCGGTGGAGGCGCCCTCGGAGGCCGCTCGCGCAATCTCGGTGTCGCAGCGGCGGAGACAGACCTCGTCGCCTTCTTGGACGACGACGACCTGTGGCGTCCCATGAAGCTCTCGCTGCAGGTCCGCCGCCTCGTCGCCAGCGAGGGCCACGGGGCCGCCGTGGTCGTCGGGTCCAGGGTGGTCGAGGTGCGGTGCGACACCCAGGAGCGCAGTCGTCCGGTACCGACATCGCTCATCGCCGCGGACGAGTCTGTGGGCGACTACCTCTTCCGGCGCCGACGCCCCTCGCTGGGGCGCGCGAGCCTGCACACGTCGACCCTGCTGATGCGTCGTTCCACCGCTGTCGCCGTGCCGTGGTCGGAGGGGCTCGCCCGGCACCAGGACTGGGACTGGCTGCTGAGGGCGGAGGACTCGCTCGGCGCGGTCGTCGTCCAGGTGGCTGAGGTGACGGTGGAGCACTACCTCGGCTCGGTCGCCTCAGTCTCCGCCTCGGCCGACTGGCGCTCCTCCCTCGAGTGGGCGGCAGCCTGGCGGTCTCGGTGGAGCGCGAGGACCTACAGCGACTTCGTCTGCGGCCAGGCGCTGCGCTACGCCGTGCAGGCCCGGTCGTCCGCAGGCGTGCGGACGTGCCTCGCCGAGGTCCGGAGGTCCGGGAGCCTCCCGGCACCGGGCCCTGCGGTGCTAGCGGCCGGCAGCCTCGTCCCACGTCCGCTGCTCGAGCGCTTCAGCCACCGCGCCCACCGGCTCGCCTCCTCGGCAGGGCGGGTCCCTCAGGCCGGCCGGGGGATCGCCGCCATCCCTGCGCCCCGGCGGCCGGGGCTCCGGTCGACACCCGGTCCGTCGACGGCGGAGGCTCTGCAGCACGCGGGGGCACGGAAGAGCTGACGTGCGTTCCGCTCGGCTCGACGACGGCAGTCCAAGCCGACTGCCGTCGTCGAGCGCCGCGGCTCAGCAGGCTGCTCGCGACGCTCGCCAGGCGCGGGGCAGGAGGTCCGTCCTCCCTAGGTCGGCGATCCGCGGTGCCCGATCTGACGCATCGGGTTGCCGCCCACGACGCTGTACGGAGCGACGTCCTTGGTGACCACGCAGGCGGCGGCGACCACGCTGCCCCGACCGATCCGTCTGCCCGGGAGCAGGACGGCGCCGGCGCCGATCCACACGTCGTCCTCGATGACGACCGGGCGAGCCTCGCCGAGCCCTTGCTCACGCATCGGCCTCGCGGTGTCGTCGACCACGTGGTTCCTCCCCAGGACGAGCACGCGCGGGCCCATCATGACGTCGTCTCCGATGGTGACGGGCCCCATGACGAGGGCGTCCTTCCCGATCCCGGAGCGATGACCGATGATCACGTCCCTCCCCGAGCCGAACCACGCGCCCTGCTCCACGTTGACGTGCTCGCCGCAGGAGGCGAACAGCCGTCGGCAGGCGGCCAGACGCGCACGACGGCCCACGGAGCCGCCGGGCATGAAGGACCACGGCAGGTGCCGCGCGAGACCGTAGTAGCCGGCGAAGCCGAGCAGCTGCCGTGCACTGGTGGATCGGGTCCTGGCGATGCGGACCTCCCGGGTCGGACGGACGCGCGGTACCGGCTCCGTCGTCTGCTCACCGGACGGAGACGTGCTGACGGATTGTGCACGCTGAGGTGGACGGACGGGTGGGGTCCTGCTGCGCCGCCCACCCGAGCGGCCGGTCGGCGACCGGGACGGAGCTCAGCCCATCCTCGGGCTCAACCACGTCGGTGACCGCCGCTCGGGCCCTCGCCGGCAGCGGGACGGTACGGCGGCGCGGTGCGACGAGAGGAAGCCGGTGACGTCACGCCCGCCCGGGCCGGGCAGCTGGCTCCGGGCGTCGTCGTAGAGGTGCGAGCGTCGCCGCAGCTCGCGCCCGGAGGGCACCACGTGCTCGGGCGTCGGTCAGCTGCAGCAGGCCTGCGCACGACGCACCCCCCGCCACCGATGCGCCGACCACCAGGAGCGCCGGAGACCCGGGAGGTGGCAGCTGCGCCACGCCCCACGCGCTCCCGGCCACCAGCAGGGCGACGAGATGGTGGCGCAGGACGAGCGGTGAGACGAGGTCACGCGTCCGTACGGAGAGCTCTCGGCGGACCGCCACGACGGCCGCCACGCACTCACCCGACTGCAGGAGGACTCGGCCAGCCGCGACGACGGCCAGCGCTTCGACGGGTCTGAGGCCGCCGACGACGGCCGTCAGGCCCCCGAAGAAGGCGAGGCCGGTCCCGGCCCCGGCCCAGGCGAGCAGGCTGGTGCGACCGAGCCGCCCACGGCGCTGCAGCAGCGGGACGAGCGTGGACGTCGTCGACATCAGCAGCGACGACAGGCAGAGGATCGACAGCGCAGGCGCGGCGCTCCTCCACTCCGCACCGAGCAGACCGGTGACGGCGGAGGCGCTGCCGGCGAGGAGTCCCAGAGCGGGGGCGCTGACGGCGGCGGTGCGCTCCGAGATGTCGCGAGCCCTCCGTGCGAGGTCCACGTCAGCGGTGCGCCCCAGCTCAGCGAGACTCACCGTCACCACGGCTCGGCACGTCACGTCGTGCGCCGCGTCGACGAGCCGCCCGGCGAGGCGGTAGAGGCCCGCGCTGGTCGGCCCCAGGACGAGGCCGACGAGGAGGAGGTCTGCCCGCGCGTCGAGCGCCTGACCCAGTCCACCAGCGCTCGAGCGCCACGCCAGCGGCGCCAGGGGGCGGAGGGCCCGCCATCGCGGCAGCCCGGTCGGCCGCCACCCGGACCGGACCACCAGCACGAGCAGGTTGGTCACCGAGACGACGAGCTGCTGACCGACGAGCGCCCACACACCTGCGCCGAGCAGGGCTGCCAGGACGCCCGTCGCTGCCCCGGCAGAGGGGGCGAGCAGGCCGCGCAGCGCCAGCCCGCGGCCGTCCATCGCCCGTCTGACCACGGCCTCGTGGGGGACCGCCAGCGACTCGACGAGCACGAACACCGAGAGGGCGTGGAGCACGCCTGCCAAGACAGGAGCGCCCGCGACGGTGGCGACCTGCCCTGCGGACAGCGCCGTGGTCGTCGTCGCGAGCAGACCGCAGAGCACGAGCAACCAGTGCGCTGACGTGAGCTCGACCTGCGACAGGACCGGTCGTGCCACCAGCACGGGCAAGAGCCCCTGCTGGATCGCCGTCTGCCAGAGCAGCACGATGGCCAGCGCGACGCTCGCCGCACCGAAGTCGGCCGGGTCCAGGAGGACGACCAGGAGAAAGGTCGCCGAGAGCGTGATGCCCTGCCGAGCGGCGCTCCCGACGAGGTTCCAGCGCGCGGCGTCCCGGAAGGCGGTGTGCGGCCGCGCGGCGCCCACCTCCGCCGCGCCGGATGCCGTCACGTCTTGGACTCGTGACGATCGAGGTCCGGCGCGACGCTCTGCAGGAGGTGCACCCACCTGTCCACGACCCGCTTCGGGTCCACGAAGTGCTCGCGCCTGGCTGCAGCCGCACGCCGCTCATGCGGCGGTGTCGGCGAGGTGACCACCTCGACCAGGGTGCTGGCGAAGCTGTCGGCGTCGGCCGGTGACGACCTGCCGGGCACGAGGGAGGGCACCAGGGCGCGCGCCATCGGGAAGTCGGTCACGACGACGTCACGCTCGTGGCGCGCCGCCTCGAGCATGGCCAGGCCGAAGGTCTCGCCGTGCGACGGCAGGGCCACCACGTCGCAGGAGTCGTACAGCGGCTTCATGTCGGGGACGTGCCCGAGGAAGCGGACGCGGGAGCCCAGGCCCAGACGCTCGCACCGGACGGACAGCGCTTCCCTCAACGGACCGTCGCCCGCCACGTCCAGGACCCAGTCCTCGGGGAGACGGGTCAGCGCCGTCAGCAGGAGCTCGTGGTTCTTCACCGGGACGAGGCGTCCGACGGCCAGGACGACGACGCGCCCGTCGTCCTTCCGACTCGTCCGGCGGCCGGCCGGCTCCTCGGGCTGACCCTCCCGCCGGGGCGGTCCCGCCGCGGCGTCCTCGTCCCTGAGCAGGTTGGGGATCGCGATGACGGGGGGAGCTGCCAGCCACTGCTCGAGCTCCGCGGCGAGGACCTCGCTGACGGCCACGACCGCATCCGCCCGTCCGTACAGGTGTCGGGCAGCGCGGTGCAGCAGTCGAAGGGAGGGGTTCGCGGCGAGGTTCTCCGGGCTCATCGAGTGCTCCCAGACGACCACGGCGAAGGGCAGCCGCCGTCGGCACACGAGGAGGGGGAGCGCCGCCCAGACCCCGACGACGACGACGACGCCGTCGACGGCGGCGCTCCACCGGCGCAGCCGCACCACCGAGAAGACCCTGGCGACACCGCGCAGCGACCCGCCGAGCGAGGTGAAGCGGGGAGCGAGGACGTCGGGCGGAGCAGCGTCCTCTCCGATGGCGACGACGGGGACTTGAGGCCCGAGGGCCGCAGCGAGCTCGATCGCACATCGCTCCATCCCCGTGGTGGGGGACAGGTGCGAGACGAGCACCGCTGCGGGGCGGCCGGACGGCGCGTCGGTGCCGCCGGCCGCGACACCGGCCCCACCTGGGCTCCGGCCGCCGCCGTGGCTCTCGCGGCGGACGGCCGCGACGGACCCCGGGGGAGCACGGAGGGGCTCGGGTGCCGCGGGCCGAGGCACGACGCGTCTCACGCCTTCGCCGTCGCAGGAGCCGCGCTGCCGACGTCTGCACTGCCGCGACGCGGTCCTCCGGCGGCCGCAGCGGGCACCGCCGCGAGGAGCGCGACGACGGCCCACGTGGTCGCGTCGACCGTCATGGGGTTCCACACCGACTCGAACAGGCCTGCGACCAGGAGGAGCAGCACGGGCGCGGTCGTCCACCACCCCGCACCGAGATGGGCGCGCAGCAGCGACGCAGCGGTGAAGGAGAAGAGACCCACGCCGACCGCTCCCCCGGCGAAGAGGAGGTACAGGTACAGGCTGTGCGTGAAGTGGGTCGACAGGACGCCGACGTCCTGGAGCGCCGACCACTGCGAGAGCCCTGCTCCCACCAGGAGGTGGTCCGAGACGACGTCTCGCGCTCGGAGCCAGACGAGTCCACGGTTCGACCAGTCGGTGGGCGCGGCCGTGGCGACGAGCCACAGGCCGGCTGCCGAGCCTGCTGTCGCGGCCACGACACCGGTGAGCAGCGGGCGCGAGGGACCCCGGCCGCCGCGGAGCTCCTGGAGCGCTCGGGCGAGCGCGAGCACGAGCAGCACCACGGCGAGAGCGAGCGCGGCGGTCCTCGCGGCAGTGAGCAGCAGGACGAGGCCGCCGAGGCCTGCGGCCGTGGCCCGAGCGCGGGGGGGGGGGGGGGGGAAAAAAAAAGGA
>NZ_JBBIAA010000003.1:221487-226021 GCF_037482545.1 Pseudokineococcus basanitobsidens
CCACCAGCAGCCCGGCTTGGATGCCGAAGGCGTTCTCCGAGCTGAAGGGACCCGTCAGCAGCCGGCCTGCCACACCGCAGCTCCAGGCGTCGCAGGCACGCCAGCTGGTGTCCAGGAAGGGGACCGACCAGCACAGCAGCGCAAGGCTCCACGTCGCTGCGATCCGGACGTCCCGCAGGGCGAGGCCCCCCGAGAGGACGAGCAGCAGCGCACCTACGAGGACGAGCCCGGAGACGGATCGCCCGAGCAGAGCCGCGGTCGGCACGGAGTTGATCACGGCGTCCACCAGGAACAGCCACGACCACAGCGCGAGGGCGGCGAGGACGGGCGCCGCCGCCGGGTGCTCCGGGCGTCGCCCGACCGCCTGCCGAGCGACGTGCACGAGGACGCAGACGAAGAAGGACGCCACGACGACACCCCTGGTCCAGAGCACGTCCTCCCAACGGCTGCTGGCGGACCACGAGCTGCCGACGGCGAGGACGGTGACGGCTGCGGACGCCGCGGACGGAGGGCCGAGGCGCCTCCTCTCGCGCTGGGCCGACACGACCGCGACGAGTGCGAGGAGCGCCAGCGCTCCTCCGATGCCCGTGCTCATGCTCCTCCTGAGGTCGTGGTCACGTCGGTGCCGCTCGGACCGGGTGCGCCGAGGCGGTCGCCCACCTCGGCACACCCGATCGCTGGCTTCAGGCGCTCGCGCGCCTGCGGCGGACGGCGGTCGCGCCGACGGCCGCGCCGCCGACGACGACGAGGCCGACGGCCGCGCCGACCTGGAGGCCGAGGCTGTCGACGCCGGTGTGCGCGAGCTCGCCGCGCGAGCTGCTCGACGAGGTCGTCACCGCGGTCCGCTCCGCGCTGCGGGAGACCTCCGTGCCCGAGCCGCCGCGCATGGTGGCGCCGTGCGAGTCCGAGCCGGAGCCGCTGCTCGACCCGGAGCCGCCGTTCGAGCCGGAGCCGCCGTTCGAGCCGGAGCCGCCGTTCGAGCCGGAGCCGCCGTTCGAGCCGGAGCCGCCGTTCGAGCCGGAGCCGCCGTTCGAGCCGGAGCCGCCGTTCGAGCCGGAGCCGCCGTTCGAGCCGGAGCCGCCGTTCGAGCCGGAGCCGCCGTTCGAGCCGGAGCCGCCGTTCGAGCCGGAGCCGCCGTTCGAGCCGGAGCCGCCGTTCGAGCCGGAGCCGCCGTTCGAGCCGGAGCCGCCGTTCGAGCCGGAGCCGCCGTTCGAGCCGGAGCCGCCGTTCGAGCCGGAGCCGCCGTTCGAGCCGGAGCCGCCGTTCGAGCCGGAGCCGCCGTTCGAGCCGGAGCCGCCGTTCGAGCCGGAGCCGCCGTTCGAGCCGGAGCCGCCGTTCGAGCCGGAGCCGCCGTTCGAGCCGGAGCCGCCGTTCGAGCCGGAGCCGCCGTTCGAGCCGGAGCCGCCGTTCGAGCCGGAGCCGCCGTTCGAGCCGGAGCCGCCGTTCGAGCCGGAGCCGCCGTTCGAGCCGGAGCCGCCGTTCGAGCCGGAGCCGCCGTTCGAGCCGGAGCCGCCGTTCGAGCCGGAGCCGCCGTTCGAGCCGGAGCCGCCGTTCGAGCCGGAGCCGCCGTTCGAGCCGGAGCCGCCGTTCGAGCCGGAGCCGCCGTTCGAGCCGGAGCCGCCGTTCGAGCCGGAGCCGCCGTTCGAGCCGGAGCCGCCGTTCGAGCCGGAGCCGCCGTTCGAGCCGGAGCCGCCGTTCGAGCCGGAGCCGCTGCCGGACCCGTCGTCCGTGCCCACGCCGGTGACCCGGACGCTCTGGGTGAGGGTGCGCTCCTCCCCGTTCACGTCGAAGCCGGAGGCGACCAGCGTGTAGGAGCCCGGCTCCGTGAGCTCGATCTCGACGGAGAAGGCGCCGGTGCCGTCGGTGAGGACCTCGCCGAGGACGAAGGGCGAGTCGTCGCCCTCCGCGATGGCGACGAGGACCGACGAGCCAGGCTCGAAGCCGTCGCCGGAGAAGTCGACGGACTCCCCGGCGGCGATGACCCCGGAGGAGACCGAGACGCTCGGAGAAGGGGCCCCGTAGGCGAGGGCCGCCGCGGGGGAGAGGGCGATGAAGCCGGCGGCGACGACCGCCGTGGCCAGGCGATGCCTCATGTCAGTGCTCCTGTGGGTTGTCGTAGGTGGACGGCAGGCCGCAGGTCGCCCCCCGTTGGGGTGGCTCTCGGACGCCCGACCCGTCTCCTTGAGCACCGGCTGCGAAGCGGTGGCTCACGCGCAGGACGCCGTGCTCGTGACGTCGGCCGGCTGGGCCATCGGGGTGACGCGCAGGGAGGGCGCGCCCGTGCGCGGGAGGCCCGCCACGCCCGCCGTGACGGTGGCGCTCCCGCCCGGCGGGACCGCGACGCGGACGAGGGCCACGGGGCGCCCGCGGTCGTCGACGGACGTGAACGGCACGTCCTCGCCGTCGAGGGCCACGGTGGCGATGCCACCGTCCGCGGGGCCGTAGACCATGACGTTGGTGACCGCGGTGCCGCGCTCGCCCTCGGGCACGCGCGTGCCCGTGACGTAGCGGGGGAGGCCGAGAGCGGGAGCGCTCGAGGACAGGACCGTCTCGACCTCGACCGACCCGGCGTCGGCGCAGGCCCGCCGGACGGAGACCGCGGCGCGGAGGTAGTACCCCACCTTCCCCTCGGTGCCGTCGTCGAGGAAGACGCCGACGTCGGGCCCGCCCTCGGCCGGCAGGTCACCGCCGACCGCCGCGCCGGACAGGAGCGCCTGCTCCCGCTCGTCGGCGCTCCAGGCGAGCAGCCGTCCCTCCCGTCCGGCGCGGAGGAGACCGGCGAGGACCACGCGCCGGTCGCCCTCACCAGCCGCCAGGCCCTCGAAGACGGCGCCCGCGGCGTCGGCGAAGAAGTCGTCCTGAGCCGCGGGGTCCTCGTACCGGGCGTAGACGTCCGAGAGCAGCAGCGGGACCGCGGTGGCGGCGCTCAGCTCGTCGCCGGTCGGCAGGGCCACGGGGCCCGTGCCCGCGAGCACGTAGGAGAGGGCGACCGGGTCGACCGACAGCACGCCGTCGACCTCCGTGCCCGTCGAGCGCCGCAGCATCTCCCGGGCCAGCCCGGCGGCCACCGGGAAGCGCGGCGTCGACGTGGTGCTCTGCAGGTACCGACCCATCCGGTCGCCGTGCAGGGCCAGGTCGGCCGGGTCGAGCGGCAGCACGGGCTCGTCGGCGGGCTCGAAGGCGGAGCCGACCTGCTCGAGCTCCAGCGCGCCGTCGTCCGCGGTCACCACGGCCCACGCCCCGGGGATGCCTCCCGTGGCGCGCAGCTCCGCGTTGTTCTGGACCAGGAGCATGTACGTGCGCCGTCCGTCCGCGCCGGCCATCGGCGGCACGAGTGCGGCGATGCGGGAAGCGGCACCGGTGGTCGCGACGAGGTCGTCGAGCCCGTCGCGGACCCGCCCCACGGGGCCGGACAGCTGGGGGAGCAGGCCCTCCACCGGCACGGCCGTGACGGCGTCCCGCGCGTTGCGGGCGGCGTCGTCGGCCTCCGCGAGCGCGGGGGCGGCCGCCTGGAGCGGGCCCAGCTGCAGGCGCCCGCCCTCGCCGGCGAGCGCGGCGGGGTCCAGCGCCTCGGAGGCCCCGAGCAGGCGGGGCAGGACGTCGACGGCGACGTCGTCGACCGCCGCCGACACGGCGGACACGGCCCGGAGGTCGTCGCCCACCGCGGGTAGGACGCCGGCCGCACGCCACAGCGGGTCGGAGCTGGCCGTGCGCGCCCGTGCGGTCCGCGCCTGAAGGTCCGGCAGGGCCTCCCGCGCGGTCGCGGCGTCGCCGTCGAGGACCGCCGCCTGGAGACCGGGCAGCTGGGCGGACGCGCTCGTGAGCGCGTCGCGGACCTGGAGCGCCCGGTGCGCGAGCCAAGCCGTGGCGAGCAGCAGCGCGAGCACCACCACGACGGGGACCACGACGACGGCGCGACGGCGGCTGCTCGCGGCTGAGGCGCCTCGGGGGGAGTTCACCCGTACGGCGTCGGCACGAGCGGGGCGGACCTGTAGGCCAGGGGTGGGCCTAGGGGGGCGTCGGCGAGCGGGAGCCGTCGGCCGTGGCACCTACGATCGTGCGGCCGCCCGACGACCGAAGGACCCCCGTGACCTCCGTGCCTGACCACCCTCGCGAGGCCGCGCACCCGTGTCCGTCCCGGTGCCCCGTCGCCGGACCCGACGCCCCGAGGACCGGCTGACCGTGCGCGTCGTCCTCGCCGGCACCCCCGAGCCGGCCGTCCCGGCCCTGCGCGCGCTGCTCGCCTCGCGGCACGACGTCGTCGGCGTCCTGACCCGCCCCGACGCGCGCGCCGGTCGCGGCCGACGGAGCGTGACGAGCCCGGTCAAGGCCCTCGCGCTCGAGGCCGGCCTCCCCGTCCTGGCCCCCGCCCGGCCGGGCGACCCCGAGGCCCTGTCCGCGCTGGCGGGGCTCGCCCCCGACTGCGTCCCCGTCGTCGCCTACGGCGCCCTCGTGCCGCGGGCCGCGCTGGACCTGCCGCCGCACGGATGGGTCAACCTGCACTTCTCCCTGCTGCCGCGCTGGGGGGGGGGGG